>NZ_LGDB01000242.1:0-28721 GCF_001279655.1 Streptomyces sp. WM6372
CCGGCTCCCCCGGCGCCCCCGGCGCTCCTGGTGCCCCCGGCCCGACCGGCTCCCCCGGCGCCCCTGGCGCCCCCGGTGCTCCCGGTGCCCCCGGCCCGACCGGCTCCCCCGGCGCACCTGGCGCCCCCGGCGCACCTGGCGCCCCCGGCTCACCTGGCCCGTCCGGCTCTCCCGGCGCTCCTGGCGCCCCCGGCCCGACCGGACCCGCAGGACCCGCAGGACCTGTAGGACCCACCGGACCCGCCGGACCCAAGGGGCCTCGCGGCGACAAGGGCGAGAAGGGGCACCACGGCCACGACAAGGACAAGGACGAGAACGGCCATCACGGTCACGACAAGGACAAGGACAAGGACAAAGACAAGGACAAGGGCGAGAACGGCCGCCACGACAAGGACGAGGACGGCGACCACGACCACGACAAGGGCGAGCACGACAAGGGCGAGGGCGAGAACGGTCAAGACGACCACGACGAGGGCAATCCGCCGTGGGCCAGCTTCATTCCGCACAGCCAAGACGATGATCTTGGTCCCGAGGGTCCTGGCCACGCGGCCAAGAGCGTCAACTTCGCGCACGTGAGCGCCGCCACCGGTCAGCAGCCGGAGGGAACCGGCTCAAGCAGCGGGACCGGCATCATGGCCACCTCTGCGGCAGTGCTGGCATTCGTCGCAGGCTCGGTCCTCTTCACCAGGAAGAGAATCCGGCGAGGTACGGCGACTCGACAGGACTAGCCCATCACAGACGTGACCACCTCACGCCCCTGACCCTTCGGTCACGAGCACTCGGCCGGATCGGCCCACGTTCCACTCTCCCGTCACCGACTGCTGCGTACGGGTCGGCGGCGGGGGCTGGAGATCGGTCGAGCACGTAGGAAGTCACGTCCGCCGTTCGACTGCTGAGCCCCTGGACACATCGTCCAGGGGCTCAGCAGCTCTCACGAACGATCAGCGCCGAGAGCGGCCCTCACGTCGTCGAAGTCACCATCACTGCCCCAGCGTTCGGCGGAGTCCGGTCCGCCGGAACCCATACCGCTCCTGGAGGCGCAGTTCCGGCCTCGGCTCAGAACGGCTCACACAAGGCATGGTGTGTCGGTGCGGATCAGCCGGCAACCCGATCCAAGGCGTAGTGGCCGGAGGTGCCACAGCCCCGGTCGACGACGAGCGGGGCTGGATTGCCCCGGCACGGCCGAATCGGCACCTGGACGGGTTCGTGAGCAGGGCGCTCACCGGTTCGACAGGGATGGCGTGTGGGCTGGCTGGAACTCCGGACCGGCGTACGCCTTGATGGCTTCGTTGATGAGGTGCCGGGTGCTGTCCGGGCTCAGCGCCTGGGCCTGCAGGTGCGCGTACATGTCCCTGTAGAGCCGCACTTCGGATCGTTTCTCCAGATAGAGGTCGCTGGTGAACCTTTCCAGATAGACCACGCTCACATCGGTGGCGTCGGCGAACTCGAGCAGCGAGAACTGTCCCGAGACGCCCGGGTGCGCACCCACACCGTGAGGGAGGACCTGCACGGTGATGTGCGGGTGGGAGCCGAGGCGGGTCAGATGGTCCAGTTGCCCGCGCATGACCTCGCGGCCGCCCACGACGCGGCGAAGTGCCGACTCGTCGAGTACGGCCCACAAGCGAAGCGGTTTGCGCGGGGCCGCCAGCCGGTCCTGACGCCGCAGGCGCACCTTGAGGCGTGCGGCAGCCTGTTCGGCCGTGATGTGAGGGATCGTTCCTGCGATGATCGCCCGGGCGTAGGCGGGGGTCTGCAGCAGGCCGGGGATCATCAGCGGCTCGTAGAGCCGGATCGCCGCCGCCCCGGCCTCCAGGCCGATGTAGTCGCCGTAGGGGATGTCGCCGTAGGAGTTCCACCAGCCCTGCTGACTCGATTCCCTGGCCAGCTGCATCAGATGGTCGACCCGCCGCTGATCCTGAACTCCGTACAGCTCGCAGAGATCGCGCAGGTCGCGCGGCTTGACGAGGCGGCGGCCGTTCTCCAGCAGACTGATCTTGGGCTGGGAGATCAGCAGGCACTTCGCCACCTGCTGTGTCGTCATACCGCTGGTTTCCCGGAGCCGGCGCAGCTCCGACCCCAGTCGGCGCCTACTGACGGTGGGATTGACAGTGACGCCCACAGGACGGGTACCTCCGCTCAAAAGGCCTGGCACAGGCGAGCAGATTGCCACGGCGCGGTCAGCAGGATCCACTTAGGCGCCGTGTCGCACACGGTGTGAGCGCCGGGCGAAGAGCGGCCTCGGGGCGCATTGATTCTCACCCAACCGGCCGTATTTTCCGGTTTGAATAAGAAGAATCAGCATGATCTTATGTTACTTTTTCATCCATGCGAATGGAATATTGCACAGAAATTGTCAGGCCGAAGCGCAAGCCGGTGCAGGTTTCTGCGTAATATGCCCCCCAGGGGCCAGCCAGCGTGTGAACGTGCCGGGGTCGTTGGTGTGACACCTCGCCGCCACCGGCCGCAACATCGTCAAGCCCCACTGCCCCTCCACCGCCGGAGCGGTCCGCGCGACTGCTCAGCTCTGCTCGGATGCGAGCCCGTTGGACAGCGTGGCGTTCGTCTGTGCAGGAACTGCTCGCTGCTTGGAACTGGGCACGCCGGAACCACCCTGCGGGGGTACGATTCCGGATCCTGCCGCTCGGCCGGGCGCCGGCCGAGCCGTCCCTGCGCGCTGTGCTGCGCGCCGCCACAGGCGAGGCAGAAGGGCATAGAAGCGGTCGGGAAGGAACACGGCGTCCGCAACGATCATCGCGCCGGAGAAGAGGGGCAGTCCCAAGAACACTGCGATGCCGATGTGCATGCCCAGCAGCACGGTCAGAACGGGATACTTGAGCCTGCCGAAGAGCACGAACGGGAACGCGACCTGCAAAAGCACCGTCATGTAGCCGGCGATCGCGATCACCATCGGGTACTCGTCCACGAGGTGGGAGAGCGCGGGCCAGGGCTGGAAGAGTTCGAGGTTCAGCGCGTAGTGGAGCGCCGTGCCGCCGCCCCACGTCGGGCCCTGGATCTTGTACAGGCCGGCTGATCCGTAGAGGAAGCAGACCTGTGCTGCGATGACGAGGATGCCGCAGTTGTGCACCACCGTCGTCAAGGTGATGCGGGCATCGTGGAGTTGTCGTGCGAAGTAGCTCCTCACCGGCTCCGGCGCGTTGCCCGCACGAGCCGGCCCCAGCCGGTTTCTGCGTGCGTCCAAGGACCATCGCCGGCCGCAGGCGGTGAGGACGAGGTAGAGGGCCATCAGCAGGATCAGGTTGTCGCCCCCGTCCGTCATGAAGATCGATCTGGCATGGAACGAGGTCACCACCACGGCGAAGAGGACGGACATGGCGCGGGTCCGCCAGCCCAGCATGAACAGCGCGGACGTGAGGAGGGCCGTCGCGTAGCAGAGTTCGAAGTAGGCACGGCTGTCGGACAGGATCAGGATGCTGTTCCAGCCCGTCTGGTCGAAGAGCTGTTGTGCCATGGCCGGTGACCAGGGGGAGCCGGGGCCCCAGATCTCGTCACGGTGCGGGAACTCGCGCAGCAGGAACATCAGGTAAAGCAGCCCGTAGCCGATGCGCAGAACCGATGCGGCGTACAGGGACACGGGTCGGTCGGTGAGAAGCGCCCACAGAGCACCGATCCGGTCGAGGAGCCACCGGTGGGCCGTGCCGGCGACCGAAGTCTCTCGGGTCGCCGGCCGGTGCGGCGCGGCTGCCGTGGTAGGGGGCTGGGGGATCTGCTCAATTCCCATGGGACGTCACCTTCCACCAGGGCAGGAGCCGGTCCTCGGTGGGCGCCGGCGGACGGTTCCCGGCCGCGGTGCCGGGCGCGGCGACGGGCAGTGTGACGACCCGAAGCTGAATGAAGTCGAACGTGCCGCCGTCGTTGTGGGCAGCGACGCGGTCCACGGCGATGTTGCGAAGGTACTTCTGCAACATCACGGCCCGTTCCGAGCGTGCCGTGTCGCTTCCCCCGTGTGTCTCGACATAAGAGGTCCAGGCGCGGCGCAGAAGGTTCTGAGACGTATGGCTCGGAAACACATTGTGGTCGACTGCGGAATTGTCCACGGCAGCCAGGTCGAACCAGGGGGTCACCCGCACCGATCCGTTGGGGTCAGTGCGTGCGGTTCTCGCCAGGATCTTCCGGTTGAAGGAGTCGGGGTCCGGGGCGAAGAGCCGCCAGTTCTGTTCGAAGAGCGGGTACACCCATCCGTTGACCTGTGAGCTGTACCGCTTCGATACGGGGTTGGAGGGAGCCACGTGAAGGAACACCAGGACGACATGGACCAGACTCGTCACCAGGCAGAGGACTACGGCGATGTACAGCCCTGCTTTCACCACCCGAACACCCATGGGCCGCTTGACCGAACCGGCCGCTTTGTCATGACGCGCCTGGAGGGCCGGGCCGGAATCGCACTGATGAATTACCTTCCCGCCCGCAGTTTCAATTCCGCTCGACACCGCCCACCCGGTCTTTCTCATGTCTGCTGTTCGCCTGAGGTCTCTGCGGCTCTCACCGACGGCGTGCGGCGGATTCGACGAGGATCCCGCCGCACGCCGTCATCCGATGAACGGGCTTCGTGCAGCCTGCCGCCTAGCCCTTGGGACCCTCGTAGCCCGCGGGCTTGTTGCTGTAGCCGTAGTGCTCGGCGGGCTTCACGCCGTGGCCGTGGTCGTGCCCCGGCTTACCGTGTCCCTTCTCGTATCCCTTGCCCGGCCCCTTGCCCGGCCCGCCATGGTCCGGACCGCCGGGCTTGCCGCCGGGTCCCCCGCCGGTGACGTTGCCGCCGGTGATCGTCCCGCCGGTCGTGATGCCGCCGGTCGTGTTCCCACCGGTCGTGTTCCCGGCCGTGTTGCCCGCGGTGTTGCCGGAGGTGTTTCCGGCGATGTTCCCCGAAGTACCGCCGGACACGAGGTCGACGATCGGTCCGCCCAGGAGGCCGCCACCAATCAGACCCACGGTCGTACCGGTCGTCGATCCGGCGGTCGGCGTTCCGGCGGTCGTACCGACAGTGGTCGTTCCGGTCGTCGTACCGGTGGTCGTGCCGGTGGTCGTGCCGGTGGTCGTGCCGGTGGTCGTGCCGCCGGTGGCGCACCCGCCGAGGAAGATCCGGTTGTTGTCCATGGTCACCTCGCCGTTACGGGCCAGTGCCCGACCCTCGATGTTCGTCCCCGTTCGCAGGAAGATCGAGGTCAGGGCCATGATGGTGCCCACGAAGGTGGTGTTGGTGTTGAGCTCCGCCGAACTCCCGATCTGCCAGTACACGTTGCACGGCGAAGCGCCGTTCGTGAGGAGGATCCGGCTGGAGGTTGCGGTCGTCAGGGCTGCAGGAATCTGGAACACCCAGACCGCGTTGGGGTTTCCCCCGGCGTTCAGGACCAGGTCGCCGGTGAGTCCGACACTGCCGGCGGGGTCTCTCGTGTAGACGCCCGGAATCAGCTCCGTGGGGCCGGACGTCCCCGATCCGATTGCCGCCGGAAGGTCGAAGTTCTCGGCCTGACCGGCCGCGTTGTTGTACGCCACGATCAGATCGCTCTTGGCCTGGAGGGCCGCCGCGTCCGCGGGGTGCACGGCACCGAGCACCAGGCCGGGCGGGAACCCCGTGATGGCCGGGTTCGGGTGCGTCCCGAGGTCGTGGTCGATCACCGTGGGGCCGGTGTTGGTGACACCCTGCCCTGCCAGAACGGAGTAGCTGGCGGTGGTGCCCAGAGGCACGGGCGTCGCGATGGCCAGCGCCTGCGTCGGCAATCCGGCGACCATTACAGCGGCAACCGTTACGGCGGCGGCCGAGGCCAGAAAACCGGACAGAGTGCGGCGCTGAGCGCCTTGGATTTTCAGCTTCATCAAGAGGCCATTTCCTGTGGGGAGCTGTGGCGTACCGAGCCCTACCGTTCGCCCGGGAAGCCCTGGCATGTTGCCGCCGCATATTACACAGGGATATTCACGCACCAACCGGGGACAAGGCGCGGAAGGGGATTGATACAAACGCATTGCATGGAAATCTTTGTGAGGAAAATCGGCAAACTCACATTGCCGCTCATCCGATTTTTCCCCGAATGGGCGGAGCTCGATTAACCCACAAGAGACAGCGCCGCACACCTGTCCCCATCAACCCGGCCACCACACACGGAGATGTACTGCCAGGCAAGTGATCTCGCGAACCCCCCGGGACGGGCGTGGCGGCAGTTCGCCGTCATTTCAGGTATCCGGTCCAGTGGGGTGCAGTGACCGTCAGTCGCTCGGACAGCCGCGGCCCGGGCGGGAACGCATGACCGGCCCAGGAGCGGCTCGTCGATGCCGGTCGTGCCCAGCACGAGGGCGAGTGCGACAAGCCGTTCCGGAGGCACGTCGGTGGGCAGGTCGATCAGCGTCAGCACGTGCGCTGCGCCGGCGGGCACCCTCCACATCCCCTCCGCCCCGACGGGCCCGCCACTGCCGATGGCCCCCGGACGCACTCTGACGCCGGACGGACAGACTCCAGGGGCGGCTATCCGGCCACGCGGAGGCGGGTGGCCGCCGCCTCGGCCTCCCGCACTACGCGGCTCGTGTCGATGTCGACGAGTCGGCCACCGAATTTCAGCGGGCGTCCGTCCACGAACACGGAGTCGATGTTCTCGGGCCGCCCGTTGAAGACGATCTGGCCGACCCACTCGAAGCGCGGAGCGAAGTTCAGGGCCGCCGGGTCGATGATGACCACGTCAGCCCGCTTGCCGGGAGTCAGCGAGCCCACCCGGTCGGCGATGCCGAGGGCCTCGGCGCCACCCAAGGTGGCCATCCGCAGGACGTCGTGCACCTGCGGATAGACCCCGGCGTCCATCGCACGGGAGCGTTGCAGGCCGATGGCCGCCTTCATCAGCGCCTGGAAGTCCGAGGTGTCGTTGGTACCACCGTCCAGCCCGAGACCGACCTTGACGCCCCGTCGTCTGAACTCCGAGAGCCGCATGACACCGGAGGCCAGACGCATGTTGCTCAGCGGGCAGTGCACCGCACGCGCATCGTGCTCTGCGACAGCGGCGATCTCCTCGTCGCTCAGGTGGATCGCGTGGTTGATCAGGAGCCGCGGCCCCAGCGCGCCGATGTCCGCCAGGACCCCGATGGGATCGTCCGCGCGCTGCTCAGGACGTTCCAGAACATGGGAGTTGAGCATGACTCCCAGGTCCTGGGCGGCCTCCCAGTGCGCGCGGTTGAGGTGCTGGGCTGCCCGCGCCGCGTGCGTGGCGACCTGGAAGGAACCGAGCGGTACCGGGTCCACGAGGTCCTTCTTCACCTTCGTGACCAGCGCCCCGTCGGGCTTGGGCGGAAACAACGCGTACGTGAACCGCACCCCTGTGTCGGCCAGCGCCCGTACGTAGCTCTCGATGAGGTCGTAGGCGAAGATGTCCACCCAGTCCACGAGGGTGGTCACGCCCGACTGGACGGCGTCGAGGGCTGCGAGGCGCACGAAACTGTGGAGCGCCTCGGGGGTCAGCCGGCCGCGTGCGGGGTCGGTGCACCGTTCGAACCAGCCGAACAGGTTGCCGTCGGTACAGCCTCCGCGGATCGCCGCCTGCCAGAGGTGGGTGTGCGTGTCGACGAAGCCCGGCATGACCAGCTTGCCCGAGGCGTCCACCACCCGTGCGCCGGGCGGAGCCTGGAGGGCCTTGCCCACGGAGGCTATGGCTCCGTTCCGCATCAGGACGTCGGCGTTCTCCACCGAGCCGAGGGGGCCGCTGCCTAAGCCAGGGTCCATGGTGAGCACGAGGGCGGCGCCCCGGAGCAGGACGGTGCGGCTGACCGGGACGGGCCGGTGGGCGGGGCCGTCGCCGGGGGCGGAGCGGGCGGTGACACCGAGGAGGAGCGGGGCGGCAGCGGCCGCACCGAGGCCAGTGAGGAGATCGCGACGGCTGCGGGCCGGCTGCGGAGTGGGGTTCGACTGCATGGCGTGGTACCTCCCGAGAGCTCAGAACGGAAGGCCCGCCGCCCGGACGACGCGGTGACGGAGCGTCGAGCAGAGGCGGGAGATTACACGCAGCATTCCCAACCGACGGGCCTTCAATAGGCGTCAGCGGAAAACATTTTCCGTTCTGGCCGTGTGGCGGTCACGCCGACGCCCGCGTTGCGTTCCAGTTCGCGCAGCGGTCACTGCCGTTTCCGTGGTCCCTCCTTCCGCGGGAGACGACAACCGACAACCGGGCCCCGTTCGGGGGAGATGCGTTTCCCCCCTTTCCGCATCAGTCCCTTTGCGACGCGTCAGGGTCCGGTCCGGCGTTCGATCCGGGCTTCCGGTGCGGCAGCCGGCGTCGGAGGCGGTACACGGCTGTCCCGGCGGCGCCGGCGCCCGCGAGGAGGACGGCGGACCATGCGTAGCCGGTTTCCGGCTCCATGGAGGACGTGGCAGCGGCCACCGGAGGCGGACCGGTGCGGGTGAACTTGGCGGGCGGCGGCTGGAGCGATCCGACCGGGTCCACCCGTCCGGCGGCGGCGAAGCCCCAGTCCAACAGGGCCCGCGCCTCGTCGTACACCGCGAAGGCGCCGCCTTGCTGGGGGTTCATGACAGTGACCAGGAGGGTACGGCCACCGCGTCGCGCGGCGGTGACGAGGGTGAATCCGGCGCTGGAGGTGTAGCCGTTCTTGATGCCGATGATGCCCGGGTAGCGTTCGACTCCGTCCTCACCGGTGAGCAGCCGGTTGGTGTTCTCGATGCCGTACGTCCAGCTCGGCCGGCCCGCGGCGTCCGTGTCCCCGGGAAACGGGGCGTCGGCCAGCGCCGCGTACCGGGCGAAGTCGGGATCGGCGAGGCCCGCGCGGCCGAAGACGGCGAGGTCGTACGCGGAGGACACCTGGCCGTCGGCGTCGTAGCCGTCCGGGGAGACGACGTGGGTGTCCCGTGCTCCCAGGGCGCGAGCCCTGGCCTGCATCTGCGCGGCCGTTTGCGCCCAGCCGCCGTTCATCGCGGCCAGGACGTGGACGGCGTCGTTGCCCGAGCTGAGGAAGACGCCTTTCCACAAGTCTGCGATCTGATAGGTACGACCGGGGTCGAGGCCCACCAGGCTGCTGCCTTCACCCACCTGGGCGAGTTCTTCGTCGGTGACCGTGTGGGTGCCGGTACGCGGAAGGCGGGGCAAGGCCGTCAGCGCGAAGAGCGTCTTCATGGTGCTGGCCGGCGGCAGGCCCAGGTGGGCGTCGTGGGCGGCGAGTACGTCACCGCTGCCGGCATCGGCCACCAGCCAGGACAGCGCGGAGATGTCGTCGGGCAGGGCGGGCACGCCCTGGCGTGCCCGCAGGTGGACGCCAGGGCGGTACAGGAGAGCCGGGTCCGGCGGAGCCGCTGCCCGCGGGGGCGCGGGCTCGGCTCGGGCCGCGCCGGCGAACGACGGCGTGAAGACGACGCCCACACCGGCGGCCAGAGCGGCCGCACAGGAGAGCAGCCTGCGTACGGACGGACTGAGGATCATCCGGTCACGGTAAGCACCGTCCAGCCGGCGCGCAGCCCGGCGTGGGCCGACCGGCGTAGCGCTCCCTGGGGGCGTGCGTCGTGCGACCGACCGAAGGCCGCCGTCCTCGGCTCCCGTCCTCGGCTCCCCGGCCCTGCGCGCCTGCGCGGGCGCGTGCTACTGGCCGGCGGCCCTCATTTGAGTACGACTACTCTGACGCTGTTGGCGGGGCGGCACCATCATGGTGATCACCGCGGGCCGCGGTTACCGGCCACCGGCCACTGGCCCCGCTGGGAACCAAAATCAGGAGGAGCATGCGTTCCGGACTGCGCACGTTTGTGCGCACGGCCTTCGGCAATTGGCTGTCGGTGTCTTACCTCGCCCTTGCCGCCTTCTTCCTCCTGTTCGGCTTCGGGGTGAACGGCAGTTACGTGGCCGGGCTGTTGGGCGTGGCACTCACCCTGCCCACAGGCGCCGTCCTTCTCGTCGTCGTCAAGTCTCTCGGAACCTGGGCCGAGACAGACCTCGTGGTGTGCTGTCTCCTGCTGTTCTCGTACACCTTCCAGGCATATGCCCTGGGGCTGCTCGTACGCGCAGCACGCCGGAAGTCGGAACGCTCACGCCAGAACGGTCCAGCCCCACACCGCAGCAGCTCGACCGAGGCGGCAGCTGACCGCTGACTGACGGCCGCACCGATGCCCGCATTCGCACCGGCCGGAGGTCGCAGGTCACAGATCGCAGCCGAGACGATCAGGGCAACGGGGCGTCAGAGGTACTTCACGGTGGCCGCACTGTCCGACCAGAGCCAGTTCGCGGGCGCGTACTGCTTCTTCAGCGCGGTGCGCTCGCGCCCGTACCCCTTCAGCGCGGCTTCCACCGCCACCGCCAGGCCGTCCAGGTCCTGCGGGACGGGCACGCGCAGCAGCAGGTGCTGCTTGCGGTGCGCGAGGAGCAACTCCCCTGCTGGTGTGCATTCCAGCAGAGCGAAGTGGACGAGGGGCTTGAACGGCTTCTCCGCAGTGGATATCCGTGCGCGCAGCTCGCCGTCAGCGCTCCAGGCGTACAGACCGTAGCGGTTGAGATGGAACGCGCGGGCGCGGTGCGGATCCGCGACCACGGTGAAGTCGAAGCCGGTGAACGGGCTGTCGTCGCGCAGGTGCAAGCCGCCCAGCCTGCCCCGCACCACCCCGCGGTCGTCGACGAGGGCGAAGCTGAACTCCTGCCCCCGATTGCTCGAACGGTAGATCTTCCCGAAGACAGGGACGACGAACAAGTCGTCGCCGAGCGCCGCCGGGCGGGTCATCTTGGAGTCGAGGTAGCCGTAGAGGCTGCCGCGGGTCCCGGTGAGCTCCGACAAGGCCTCGGTCAACGAGGGCGACGGTCGGTTGCCGCGCCCGACCGGCATGTCGCCGTACCGCACGTGCGGGTACGCGTCGGTGGCGTTCTGACTGTCGGTGCGCGCGTCCAGGGTCGCGACGGCGCGCAGCACGGGTTTGGGTCCCGGGCCGAGAACCGTGCCAGGCTCGGAGACGGCCACGATGTTGGGGTGGGCGCCGGCCCAGTTGCTGAGCCCGTACTCCGAGGTCATGCACAGGAGCCGACCCGCTGGGGTGACGGAAATCGACGCGGCGAACGGGTCGTCTCCGGGGCCCTGCTGCTTCTCCCAGCCCCAGGCCATCGGCCAGGAGGCCACGACCTGGTCCAGGTCCGGGGACAGGATGTGGGTGCTTCCGGGCCTGGAGCTGATGGCGACCGCGCCGTCCGGAAGGACGGCCAGGGTCGGCCCGTCGCCCGCCGGTATGGCCGACGGGCCACCGCCCGGCACTGCCTGCCCGAACACGGCGGTAGCGGTGGGCATCCCCTCAGAGCCGTAGCGGGTGATCAGCCCGTAGCCGAAGTCCTGCTCGGCGGGATCGACCGAGCCGGCCGCATGCGCGCGGTAGCGTCGCAGGCTGGTCAGCACGTAAGTGTCGCCGGCCGCAGTCGCCACCGCATGGTCAGCCTTGAATCCCCATCCGGGGGCCTCGGGGTCAAGGCGGTGGACGTCCAGCAGGGAGGCCGGCGCGGTGATCGGCAGGAGTGTCATACCGGCATCCTCTCCCCCGGCACTGACAAGGCCGTACGCCGGTCCCAGACCAGTCGCCACACGGGAGGGCGGATGAACGGATGGGGGCGGGGTCGAAGTCCCCGAGGCGTCGTCAGCGCGGAGCGCTTCGAGGCCGGAGCGTTCGACGACGGCAGCAGCAGCTTGCTGGGCCGTTACGGAGTGGCTTTGCCGGCTGCTCGGTCGAGATGCTCGAGGAACTGTTGTTGGTCGTCCAGGAATCCCTCCGCGAAGAGCGAGCGGGGCGAGAAAAGCGCGGTGAGCGTGATCCTGAGGTTCGATTGCTCGATGGACTGCTTGAGCAGTGAATGGGTCGCGTCCGCGTAGTGCTTGGCCGTCATCACGCCGCCGGCGTCCAGCACCTTGCGGTAGGTGCGCTCCGTGTCGGCCGTGTCCACGTTGATGTCATGGCCCGCGAGGGTCAGCAGGACCGGTACTCCGATCAGCGCGGGTAGGTCTCGGGTGGCGTCCGCGGTGTAGTTCTTGGAGATGAAGCGCCAGCGGTCGGTGGTCATGCCGTCCGGGTCGCCGCCCATGGCCTTGACGTACTCCTCGAAGGTCGCGTGGTGTTCCAGCAGCTGCCGGGTGGTGTCGCTCCTGGCTATCGCCGCGTCGGTGCGGGCTGTCGATGCGCCCTCGGCGCGCAGTTCGGCAAGGAGGTTGTAGCGGCCCTGCTGCAGCCAGTTGATCGCGGGCGAGACGGCGATGACGAAGCTCACGGGCGTCTTGGCGGCGATCTTCGGCAGGACCCAGCCCGCCTGGCTGGCGCCCCAGAGCCCGATCCGGTCGCCGTCGATGTCGGGGCGGGCGCGCGCCCATGTGATGGCGGCGGCCGCCTCGTCGGCCCGGTCGTCCATGGACTGGCCGAGCCAGTCGCCCGGCGCCCCCGCGACGCCGGGCTTGTCCCAGGACAGGGAGGCGTAGCCCGCCTTGGCGTTCGCTTCCCACATGGGCTGGTAGCCGTCGTCGTGGGTGGCGTCGAGGGGGCCGTCGCCGTGGACGTACACGACCAGGCCGTGGCGTTTGCGGCCGTCCCTGGGGGTGGCCAGTACTCCGTTGAGGACCTGGCCGCCGTGACGGATCGAGACCCGCTGCTCGTTCATGTCGTAGGAGTTCTGCCACAACACCGCACCGACGAGGCCGACGGCGACGACCAGGGCTGTGACGCATGACCACACGGCGGTGCGGAGCCCGCGCCGCCGTCTGGGGTGGATCTTCGGACTCATGGATCTGACCGCCTCGGTTCGGATGTCGGTTCGACGTTCGACGTGCGCCTGACAGAAACTATCATTACATCGACGGTCGTTTGGAAAGTGATAGTTTTGAGTGAGGATTGCAGCGTCAAGGAGGGGAACGGCATGGGACTGGACACGACGGGCACCACGGGAACCGGACCGGTAACGGTCCGGCGGGGTGTTCCGGCCGGCGCCGAGCAGCGGGCCGCCGAGCTCTACTGGGACGCTTTCGGCCGCAAGCTCGGCCCCGCGCTGAACCCGCCGGACAAGGCCGTGCCCTTCATCGCCGCCCACCTGAACGCCGATCGCGCGGTGTGCGCGCTCCTCGACGGGCGGCTCGTCGGCCTCGCCGGCTACCAGCTCGGCGGTCGCGCCCTCACCGGGGGGTCGGCCTCCGCCGTACTGCGCGTGTACGGACACCTGCGGGGACTGCACAGGCTCCTGCTCCTCGCCCTGTTCGAACGCCGTCCGGCTCCCGGACAGCTCGTCATGGACGGCATCGCCGTGGACCCGGCCCTGCGCGGCCGTGGCGTCGGTAGCCTGCTCATCGAGGAAGTGGCCGCCGTCGCGGCGGAGCAGCGCTGCCGGGAGATCAGACTGGATGTGATCGACACCAATCCGCGGGCCAGGGCCCTGTACGAGCGGCGCGGCTTCACGGCCGTACGCACCGAGCACACTCCCTACCTACGCGGACTGCTGGGATTCGGAGCGGTGACCACCATGCGTCGAACGGTCACGATGAAAGGGGCGAGAGAACTGTGAGCACCGAGACGGACCACGTCGAGGTCCCCACCCGCATGCTCGTCAACGCGCTGATCCGCGAGGACGGCACCGTCGGCGCGGACGAGCTGTACAGCGTCGCCAACACCCTGGGCATGAGCGACCAGCAGGTGCGGCTGTGCGTCAAACGCCTCGTGGCCGAGGGCCGGTTCACGCACGAGGGCCGTGGCCGCAAGGCGGAGCTGCGCGCGACCGCGGACACCACGCGCGTCCTGGCCCCCAACGCGGACTTTCTGCGGCACGCGTTCCAGCAAGACGCCGGGCTCGCGCCCTGGGACGGCGTCTGGCACCTGGCCGCCTTCGCGATGCCCGAATCGGCGCGCACGGCCCGGGACGCCCTGCGTGAGACGCTCGTCCACCTGGGCGGTGCCCCGCTCCAGGGCGGGCTGTACGTCTGCGCCAACGCCTGGGAACCGTACGTCGAAGAGGCCGCCCACCGCCTCGGCGCCCATGGCGCGCTCACCCTCCTCACCACGACGGACCTGCGCAAGGGCGACATCCAAGAGCCTGCCGAACTCGCCGGCCACCTGTGGTCCGTGCAGGAGATCGCCGACCGCTACCACCGCCTGAGCCGTATCGCCCGGCCCCGCCTCGCCCGGCTCACCGGCCCCGTCGCACCCTCCCCGTCCGCACCCTCCCCGTCCGCACCCACGCCGTCCGCGCTCCTCACCATCGCGGTCGAGCTGGCCGCCGAACTCACCCGCGCCATGGAGCCCGACCCGCTGTTGCCGCCTGAGCTCCTGCCCCAGCCCTGGCCCGGCGCCCAGGCCCGGGAGCTCATCGCCCGGTGCTGGGCGGCTCTGCACGAACGGGAACACGACGAAACCCGCCCGGTCCTCTTCCGCATCTACGCCGACGTCGCCCGAGAGGCGGCAGCCCGGGCTGCGCGCTAGTGCCGGCAGGCCCGGGGCGCCGTCGGGCTGCTCGGCCGCGTCATTTGGTCCAGATGTCGAGCAGCTGATTTGCCGCGGGCAGACTGTCGGGGGGTTCCACGTTGCACACGACGGCGACTGCGGTGTTGCGGTCCGGGCTGACCTTGAAGGTGCTGTGGAACCCCTCCCAGTCGCCGCGGTGGACCAGGCTCTTGTCGGGGAGAAGGACGATTCCGGCCCCGTATCGCCCTTCTTTGACGCCCCGTGCGCTCAGGACACCTCCCGTATTCACCGCTCCTTCGGTGACTCCGGCGAGCAGTTGCGTTCCACCGACGCGCCCGGTGCGGTAATTGTCGGCCCAGCGGACGAGCTCGCCCGGGGTGGTTTGGACGGACCCGTCTCCGTACTGTTTCCAGGGAGAGGAGTTGGGGGTGAAGGAGCCGCCCTTCTCGTCGTACGACTTTGCCTTGCCGGGGACCTCGGTTGCCGGGGCCAAGGTCATGCGCAGGTGTAGTGGGGTGAAGAACTCCCGTTGGATGAACGTCGGGAATGGTGTGCCGGTGACCTTTTCGACGACGTGGGCGAGGAGCACGTAGTTGGAGTTGGAGTAGGAGAAGCGTCGGCCCGGCGGATCTTCCGGCCGTGAGGCGAGGACGGCCGTGATCGCCTCCTGCTGGCCGGCTGGATCCGTCAGTTTGACGCCCTTGTCCTCCAGCAGGTCCTGGTAGTCGGGAATGCCGCTGGTGTGATGCATCAGGTCGGCCAGCGTGACGCTTCGCGTCCAGGCGGGTGCGTTGTCGAGGAACTTGGACAGGGGGTCGTTGAGGGCGAGGCGGTGGCGGCCGGCGAGCAGGAGGATGGCGTCTGCCGTGAATTGCTTGGAGTTGGATGCCATGTCGAAGACCGTCGCCGGCGTGATCGCTCGCCCGGTCGCCACATCGGCCTTCCCCCTCCCCGCCTCCCAGACCACGTTGCCGCGTCTGCCGACTGCTGCGGCGCATCCGGGCCCATCGGGAGAGGGCACCAGTTCCTGGAGAACCTCCGCACTGCGCTTCTCGCGGTCCTCGTCGGTCGCGTACGCCTGGGGGGGGTTGGACACCGGCCAGTACGAGCACGACCATGGCTCCCCCGGCAGTGCACAGCGACGCCATCCGGTTCACGGGCAGCACCCCTCCTTCATTCCTGGAACGGAGCGGGTTCACGGCGCGATCCGGTCGCCGCTGCGGACGACCTGGTGGGCAACCGTCGTCCGCGTGACCGTGCCATCTGTCCTCCGGTTCACTTCGGGGTGATCGTGAACGGTTCCCACCTGAGCCCCGCCACACAGCCGGTGTCGGGCGCGGTCGGGCGGGTGAGGAAGGACGCCAGCACTTTCTGGGCGCAGGGGGACTGCGGGACCACCCAGTGCCCGATCCCGGGCACCTCCACGGTGGTCGCGCGGGACAGCGAACCGGCCGCCTTGCGCGCCCAGCTGGGACTGGTCTTCATGTCGAAGGTTCCGTTGATGAAGAGCGTCGGCACCGCGCTGGTGGTGGCCACCCGTTGGCCGGCGGCGCGGTCCGGGACGTTCCAGACACGGCACAGGCGGTCCTGGAAGGCCAGTTGGGGCGCCTGGGCCTGGACCGATTGCGGCCATTGGGGGAACGCTTCGCGGCCTGCCTTCAGCACGTCGGACGGCGAGTGATCGGGCACCCACTCGCTGCACACCACCGATTCCGTCAGACCGTGGGCGGTCTGGCCCACCACCTGGACCGAGCCGGCGGCGCGGGCCCGGGCGAAGCGCTCAGGACGTCCGCGGCCGAGCTCGTCGATCGCCGCCGGGACGTCTTTGAACGGGATCGCCTTGGCGACCAGCAGGTTCACCAGCGCCCCGCCGTCGAGGACGACCTTCACCGGGTCGCCGCCCTGCGGCGGCCGGACGCTCAGGGTGAGCGGCTTGGCCTCGAGCTTGCGCACCTGCTCGTTCAGCGTGCGTTCGAGGTCCGGGTAGCGGCTCTTGCAGCGGGGCTCGGCGGCGCACGCCTTGTACAGGTTGTCGAGCCCTTCCCGGGCGGTGGCCCAGGCGAACGGCAGGGAGACGTACTGGGAGGGGGCGATCGAGTCCAGCGCCACCGCGCGGATCCCCTGGGGGTGCAGGCGCAGGTAGGTCAGGGCCAGGTTGCTGCCGTAGGAGTGGCCGTAGACGTTCCACTGCTTGATGCCCAGTGCCGTGCGCAGGTCGGCGAAATCGGCGGCGTTCTCGGCGCTGTTGTAGGCGCTCAGGTCGGTCCCGTCGGCTGCCAGGCGGTCCCGGCACACTTTCACCGCGTCGAGCATGAGCCTTTCCGTCTGCGGTGCGTAGGACGGGATCCCCACGGACCGGGCGTAGAAATGGTCCAGCTCCGGGCAGGCGAGGTTGGGCTCGTCGTAGAGATTGCCGCGCTGGGCCATGACGATCAGTTCGCGGTCCCGGTTCAGGCCGGAGGAGACCAGGAACGGGAGGTCGTCGAACGTCTCGCCACCGGGGCCGCCCGACATGAACACCACGGGGTCCTGGGCGGGCTTCGCCGAGACGGGCGGGATGACCGCAACGGCCAGCCGGATGGTCCGGCCGCCGGGGCGGGCACGGTTCTCGGGGACCTCCAGGACACCGCACCGGGCGGTGGCCAGCGCTTCGATCGGTTCGGGTGTCTTGGGGCAGGGACCCGGTACGAAGCGTGAAGCGACGAAACGTGAGGCGACGAAGCGTGACGCGGTGGCCGTACCGGGGCCCGGGGTGTGAGTGGTGTCGGGGGGCGGTGGTGCGGCGTCGGCCTGCGTCGGGGCAAGGGCTGCCAGGAGGGCCAGAGCGGCTGCTGCGGCCTGCGCGCCGACATGGAAGCGGTGCTGTGCCATGTGATCCCGTTCCTCTGCCGACATCCACGGCTGCCCCGCCGGGCTATGCCGCGGCGGTGTGGGCGGAACGCACGTCATCAACGCTACCTGGTGGTTCGAAGACGCGCACAAGGACGGGCAGCGGCCACCGGTACGCCCGGCCGTGCGGGAGCCGCTCGGCGTGGCCCCGGGCGAGAAGCCAAGGGCGTGGCGGAGGGGTCGGGGCTGATGGTTCGAGTAGTTCGAGTTTCCACCACCGCCCGTCGCCCAGGGTGCAGTTGGGGTGGGCGACGGAGACCCCTTGGTGTTTTGATGGAGATGAGTGTCAGCACACATCGGGTACTGATCCGAGGTGAGAACCATGCCAGAATTCAAGATCGGCGAACCGCTGGACGACGATGCGGAAGGTCTCGTAAAGATGCCTCCCCCCGTTGTCCTCAGTGTTCAGGCGAACTCCTTCGTCCCCATGCGGACCCCTGAACAACTTCGGACCTGGGAAGCCAACGTGCGGCTCACCACCGGCCTCGAGATCGTCGCCGAGAACCTCGCGGGGGTTGCCTGCGAGACGGGGTCGAACTTCGGAAAGGCATGCAACAGCGACGACTCCGGTATGCAGTGACGTGATAGTGACCGTCTCCCACCGCGACGACCTGCACGCTCTCGCCGTTCAACACGCGGTGCGCACCAGGGGGTCCTACGACTTCCACATCGTGGAGTCCGACAGCATCAGCGGCAGAGAGGGAGTCTCCTGGAACTCGCACAGCGAGGAAGAAGAGGGGACTCCTGCGGCGACATTCCTCACGTCAGAAAACGTGAGGATCGCGGTCGAGGACGCGGAACTGTTGTGGTGGCGTCGGCCCAAGATGGACCAGGAGACCACAGCGCACGGGGGTACCACCCACGAACGCGGCCTCGTCAACAACGACTGCCGCGGCGCACTTGGCGGAGCGCTCGCTGCGACCTTTCGAGGCCAGTGGATCTCACCGCCTCAGGCGACCGACCGGGCTTCCGACAAGCTGTACCAGCTGAGCGTGGCCCGAGAGGCCGGGTTCCGAGTGCCCCGGACGCTCGTCTCGCAGTCTCGCGAAGACGTCATCGCGTTCTCTCGGCGAGTCGGGCGAACCATCGTCAAACCAGTGGTCGGCGCTCGCGGGCCGGCGCTCTACACGCGCTGGCTGGATGCCCCTGACACGATCCCGGTGTCTTCCTTCGAGATATGTCCAGCCATGTATCAGGAGTACGTCGAGGGCCGCCGGCACATCAGGCTCAACTGCTTCGGGGAGCAGATGTACGCCGCCCTCATCGAGACCGATGCACTCGACTGGCGCCCCGATCTCAACGTCCCCATGTCCTGTTGGCCCATCCCTGATGACCTCCGCCGAAAAGTGGGCACGGTGCTGCACCGGTTGGGGCTGCGCATGGGTGTGATCGACCTCAAGCTGACACCAGAGGGCGAGCCCGTATGGCTTGAGGTGAACCCCCAAGGCCAGTTCCTGTTCCTCGAGCCCCTGACGGGCGAGCCACTCACCGAGCACTTCGCTGACTTTCTGCTCTCAGCGGCCGGCACCCCACGCCTGCGGCGGAGCGGTGAAGGCGGTCCATGAGGAGTACACACTCCCCCTCGCCCCGCTGTTCGGGGGTTCAACGCGGCGGCGGACCGGATCATCGACGATCCGGGGCATCCGGCTACGGACCCCGCGCAGGAAACCCGCTTGGCAGGCCACCGCGACCACTGCTACGTTTCCGGAGGCCGTGCGAGAGAACGAGGAGGTGGTACCCGTGAACATTTCGACATGGGTGCTCTCCTCCGGGGTCACGGTCGGGCGATAGGTCGTCGTCCGGGAGCGCCATATCTGAGCACTCCCGAAAGGCACGACCATGCAATTCACTTCTGAGCAGTGCCTCGACGACGGCGTCCTCGAGCGCGAATTCACCCTCGGTGAGATCCCCGGCATCCTGTGGACGCCCGAATCCGCATCCGCACCGGCGCCGCTGATCCTGCTGGGCCACCCTCCCCTCGGGCTGCGCAAGATGTATCCCCGACTGGTGGACCGGGCCCGGCACTCCGCGGCTGAGGGCTTCGCCACGGCCACCATCGAGCTCCCCGGAAGCGGCGACCGCCCCCGTTGGCCCGCCCTCGATCAGGCACGCGCCGACCTGCGCCGTGCGATGGCGGCCGGCGAGCCGGTCGACGACGAGCTCATCAACGCCCTCGTCCTCCCGCTCGTCGAAAAGGCGGTCCCGGAATGGCAGGCCGCCCTGGACTCCCTCCTTTCGCTGCCCGAGATCGGCGGACCGGTCGGGTATTCGGGGGGAGTGATCTCCATCGGGATCCGGCTGGCGGTGGTCGAGCCGCGCGTCTCGGCCGCCGTTCTGTTCGCCGGCAGTTTGGTACCTCGGGCGATGTTCGAGGAGGCCCGCCAGGTCACCATTCCGCTTCACGTCTTGCTGCAATGGGACGACGAAGGGAACGACCGGCAGGCGGCCCTGGACCTGTTCGACGCCTTCGGCACCAGGGAGAAGACCCTGCATGCCAATCTCGGCGGGCACACCGGCGTGCCGGAGTTCGCGGGGGACGCCGCCAACCAGTTCTTCATCCGCCATCTGAGGTGAAGCCGGGCCGTCAGGCCACCAGCAGACGCTGAGCCGCACTGAGCAGGAAGCGGCTCGTTGAGGGAGATGCCCCGGCACTCCTCTGGTGCTTGTGGCGTGGGTCCCTGCCAAGTCGGCAGGGACCCACGCTGTCCGAAGTCATGAGCAGTTCGATTTCTGCCGTCCCGTACAGCCCAGCGCAGTCATGGACGAGGGGCGAGGAGCTGAGCCCGTCCTCAGCTCAGGCTGCGGCTACCGCGCCGCTGTCGAGCGGCTGCCCAGGAGCGCGTCCCACCAGGGTCCCCCGAACGGACCGCTCGACAGGCACCCGCCTCCGGTCGGCCGGAGGATGAGTACAGGAACGTGCGACGGGAGCCGAGCAGGATGCCGAACACCGCCGGTCGCTCGAACAGGGCGCGCAGCGCTCTGGCAGGCATGCTGGTCCTCGCCGGGGTCGTCATGACCGGATGCGGCGCAGAGGCCCGAGACCCAGGGCAGGGCCCCGGAGCAGGACCTCACCCCCAGGCAGCACGCTCCGGCAGGGTCACCGTCGTCTACGAGGACAGGACGGTCGAACCGCAGGACCGGCAGGTCGTGGCACTGATCCGGAACTCCCGTGTGCTGGAGCGGGTGGCCGGCTGGGTGAACGGAACGCTCACCCTCCCACACGACCTGGTCGTGAAAGTCACCGCCGAGGTGCCGCCCGGCGTCACCGACGCCGTCACCCAGCCCGATGGCAGGACGATCTTCGTCCCGCCGTCGTTCCTGGCTGAAATCAAGGAGGCTCTCACCGACGTCGTCAAGACCACCGAGCGGCCGTCCCCGTTCCCCGCGTCCGAGTACAACGCCGATGACCTGACCGTGCTGTCGACCGAGTTCATCTTCGGCCACGAGATGGGCCACGCCCTGCAACGCCAGCTCCTCCTGGCCAACCTCGGCCTGGAAGAGGACGCCGCTGACGGCTTCGCGTCCTTCTACACCATCAACGAGGTCGGGCCCGGACCATCGCTGGCGGCCGCGATCCTCTTCGACGAGATCGCCCGCAAGGAGGGCCGGCTGACCCTGGAAAACCTGGCGAGCGACCACCCCGTCACCCAGCAGAGGGTCTTCAACTTCCTGTGTTACCTGGAAGGCAGCGACCCGAAGAAGTACCAGCAGCCCCTGGTCGACGGCGGCTACCTCCCGAAGACCCGTGCCCCCCTCTGCCCACAGGCGTGGGCGATGCTGGACTACGGCTGGTGGACCCAGCTCCAACCCCACTTCAGCGGGCCGTTCAAGGCCCAGGGTGACATGGAGCAGAAGAAGGCACGCGTGCGACTGACCGCGGAAACGAACGCTCTAGCGGAGCGGATCGACGAGCTCCGCCGCAGCCAAAGCAGCAAATGAGCCCGTCCGATGCAGCGCCCCCTCGGCCGCTGCGGTGCGAGCACCTCGCGACCCCGACCGTCACGAAACGGCAACACCGGCCACGACCCTCCCCGAGAGGAGGTCAGATGGGGCTCCTCACGCACCCCGGGGGATCCGATGAACCGAGCCACCCACGCCGCTGCAGCCGTCATCACCACCGCACTGCTCGCCGGCTGTAGCGCCGCCACCAGCACACCCAAGGCCGCCCCCAGCGGACAAACCGCCGCCCCCGCGCCGGCCCCAAGCAAGGCCGCGGCCGACGCCGCCGGCGCCTTCGCGGCCATATCCGCCGCCGTACCCTCCGCCAAGCTCGGCGGCACCGTCACCGCCGAGAACGATCCGAACCACTTCCTCGGGCGCCCCCACCAGTACACGTCGAAGATCACGTTCACCGACGGACGGATCCCGGCCGACCAGACCGAGGGCAACAAGCCCGGCGACGTCGAACTCGGCGGCAGCATCGAAATGTTCCCGGACGCAGCCGACGCCAAGGCCCGTCACGACTACATCCAAACCGTCACCAAGGGCATCCCCACCCTCACCGAATACGACTACCTCCACGGCACGACCCTGGTCCGCGTCAGCCGCCTCCTCACCCCGGCACAGGCGGCCGACTACGAGAAGGCCGCAGCCGTACTCCCCTGACCGAACACCAGAATTCCGGCCAGATGCGGGGGAAGACCCCGCCATTCCACCGTGCGAGGCGCCCGGCCCGGACCAGCCGGGCAGCAGGCTGAAGCCACGACTGCCCGGCTCGGGGCCAGGGCGGAACACCCAGCAATTCGGGGGATCTCATGGAATCACGCGTACCCGTGCGCGGTATGACCGCAGCGTTGGTCGCCGCCACGTTGACGGTGCTGCTGTCCGGCACTGAGGCGGCCGCCGTCGATTGGCGGCCTCGGCCGGGGATGATCTACCTCTCCGACATGCCGAAGGACGGCACGACTTGGTACGGCAGTCCGGCCTCACGGGGTTGGACCGACCTGTCCACCTGCACCGGCTTCTGGCCGGACCACCATCGGCCCGAGGTCAACGTCTGGCACCGGGAGGTCAACACCTCCGAGACTGCCTCCGGCATCCAGAACACCGTGGTCTTCGAGACGGAAGCCGAGGCCATCGCGTTCGCTGCCCGGGCCCGTCAGGCCTACGCGGACTGCCCGGTCCGCGAGGGCGAGCGGCCCAACGTCATCGCGACCGGTTACGACTACGGGGCGGTGGACGTGGAGGAGGGGGCAACCGTCCAGGGCATGCGAATCGCTTACACGTTCAGCGAGCAGTACCACAACCACCTCTTCGGCGTGGGGCGCGACGGCGACACGGTCACGCTCGTGGAGTGGGAGAGCAACTGGAGTGCCCCGCCGGTCGACTTCTTCAAGAACACCACGCTGAAGAACGCCGTGAACCGCCTCTACTGACCCGCGCGGCCACACCGTCGGCAGCCGCTCCGAGAGCGGGCGGCCGCGCCCGGTCGGGCCGACTCGTCCGCCGGCCTTGCCGTAGCCGGGCGCCGGGCGCCGGGCGCCGGGCGCCGGGCGCCGGGCGGGAAGTCAGCGGGACGTCAACGGCTCTGCAGGCTCTTGACGTTGTCGCCGAAGGTCCAGCCCTTTGAGCCGTCCCAGTTCACCGACCACGTCATGAGCCCCTTCAACGACCCGCCGAAGGCGTTCCAGGACTGGCTGACCAGGTTCGGCGCCATGTAGCCGCCGCCCGCGCCGGGTTGCGCGGGCAGACCGGGTACCTGCTTGTCGTAGGGCACCTTGATGGTGGTGCCCTGGATGGTCAGGCCGTTGTTCAGGCACGTGGTCTGCGCGGTGAAGCCCTGGACCGTGCCGGCCTGGTAGGAGTCGCCGGAGCAGCCGTACATGCTGCCGTTGTAGTACTGCATGTTCAGCCACCACAGGCGGCCGTTGTCGGCGTACTTCTTGATGACCGGCAGGTAGGCGCCCCAGATCGACCCGTAGGTGACGCTTCCACCGGTGACGTACGCGGTTTCGGGGGCCATGGTGAGGCCGAAGCCGGCCGGCATCTGTGCGAGGACGCCGTCAATGATGCGGATCAGGTTGGACTGGGAGGGGGACAACGTGTTGATGTTGCCGCTTCCGGACAGGCCGGTCTCGATGTCGATGTCCATGCCGTCGAAGTTGTACTTCTTGAGGATCGGGACGACGGTCGCCACGAACTTGTCGGCGACGGTACTGGAGCTCAGGTCGATGCCGGCGGCGGCTCCGCCGATCGACATCAGGAGCGTCGCCCCGGCTGCTTTGGCCTGGCACATCTCGGCGGGCGTCGAGACTTTGACACCAGCGTCCATGCCGTCCTGCCACAGGACGGTGCCGTCCGAGAGGATCACCGGGAAGGCGGCATTGATGACGTTGTAGCCGTGCGCGGCGATCCGGCTGTCCGTGATGGGGACCCAGCCCATACCGGGGTGGACACCGTTGGAGGCGCCGTCCCAGTTCTCCCAGTAGCCCTGGAGGACTTTGCCTGACGGCCTGGGCTTCGTGGGGCAGGTGTCACCCGGCGGGGTGGTGGTCGGCGGCGCGGTGGTCGGCGGGGGCGTGGTCGGCGGGGTGGTGGTTGGTGGAGCGGTGGTCGGTGTGGGGGTCGGCGTGGGGTCGGCTCCGCCGGGGCCGCTGAGCGAAACGTCGTCCGCGTAGTACGCGGGCTGCCCGTACCAGCCGTGCAGGTAGATGGTCACTGAGGTGGTGTTCGGCCCGGTGGTGAAGGTGACACTGAGCTGGCTGTATGACGGGCTGTTCGGCGTCCACGTGGACGGGGTGCCGGTGATGCCGGTGCCGGTGGCGCCCAGGTAGACGTAGCTGCCCTGTACATAGGCGCTCAGGGTGTACGGGGAGTTGGGCCGCACACTGATGGTCTGGGTGCACTGGGCGTTGTCCTGACCGGTCGGTTCCGCCTTGAGCGCGGAGCTGCCGGAGCGGACCGGACTGCCGACGGCCCCGGCGGCACCGCTGGGGCACGTCCAGTCGGACAGCCCGTCCTCGAAGCCGGAGTTGGCCACCAGGTTGGCGGGGGCGGCTCCGGCCGTGACGGAGCCGCCCACCGCGAGGCCGGTGGCGATGACGGCAGCGGCACTGACCCCGGCGAGGGAGCGCCTCAGGACGGCCGGTCTGTGCTGGGTGCTCCGGCCGGTCCGGTTCACCCGCAACGTGCGCTCCGCACTTCTTCCGTTCGGGCGGGGAGCCCCGAGCGGCTCGCTCCCGACCTGGTCGCCCTCGGGTCGGCCGGGATCGGGGCAAGGGCGGACATCGCCCGACGTACGTGGAGCGCGCGACCTTCGACGGAACATGCTGCGCTTCCTTCCCGCCGGGTGTCATGGGCATGACTGACGCGTGGGAGCGTGACGCCCGGCCTGGGTGAGGGGGTGACATGGGGGGTGTGCCGGACCGGATCGTAGGAGGACCGGCACACCCCGTCAATAGGTCTGGACCATTGGTCGGTCGAGGTGGTCGCTCCGCCCGCTCTTCCGTGATGGCTGCGCCCGTCGCGCGTGGGCGGTGCGGACGGCGCGGTCCGAGCGCGCAGGGCCGCCTGGCAACCGGGGGGCGACGGGTATCACGTCGCCCTGTCAGTAGAGTTGGGCAGAGGAAAGAAACGATCCTGGGGGGATTCATGTGGGCAGATGATGTGCCGCCTATCGTCTTCGTGCACGGGACGCGCTTCAGCGCAGCACAGTGGAGTCCGCAGCTCGCCGCTCTCCACGAACGCTTTCCGGTGGCCGCGGTCGACCTCCCGGGCCACGGCCCCCGTTCAGCCGAACCATGGAGCCTTGACGCGGCGGCGGAGACCATCGCTTCGGCGGTGGACTCGCTCGGTCGCGGGCCGGCCGTGGTGGTCGGGCACTCGCTCGGCGGGTACGCCTCCCTGGAGTTCGCGCGGCGTTGCCCCGACAAACTGCGCGGGCTCGTCCTCGCGGGTGCCAGCGCCTCGACGCGAGGCGGCTGGGCGATTCCGTACCGGTGGACCGCAAAGGCCGTCCCCCGCGTACCCGCGGACCGGCTGACCCGGTGGAACGACCGGTTCCTGCGCCGCCTCTATCCGCTGGACGTGGTGGGGCCGACCATCCGCGCCGGATACGCCTTTCACACCGTGCCGGCCGCATGGGGCGAGGTACTGGGCCGCTTCGATGCGGGTTCCATGCGCCATGTGGCGGCGCCCGTCCTCATCCTCAACGGCGAGAAGGACACCGTCTTCCGGTCCGGCGAAAGGGACTTTGCCCGCGCCCATCCGCAGGCAAGGATCGAACTGATCCCGCGCGCACGGCACCTCGCGAACTTCGACGACCCAGCTGCCTTCACCAGCGCCGTCTGCCGCTTCGCCGAGCAACTGCCCCTTTCCACCAGCTGAATTCCCCACGCTCCGTCCACATACGGTCCGGGCCATGGCCATCGAACGACGCTCGGCAGCAGCCCTCGGATAGGCAGTCGTCACGGAAGAGCGGTCAGAGCCGGACAGCGCGGACGGCAGGGCCGCCGCCCTTCGCCGCGGCGGCCCTGCCCACCGTTCAGGCGAGACGGTTGACGGCGTAGGCCTCGATGGCGTCGCGCTGGAAGGCGGCCAGGCCGGGGGCGATCGTCTCGTACGCCGTGCGCCACACGTCGTTGTCCACGCAGGCACGCCCGATGGCCCGGTACTCCTCAGCGGCCACCGCGCGCAGATCGGTCAGCGCCCGGTACTGGGCGTCGATCTCAGCCTGTACCGGGTCGGCGTCGACCGGGTGGCCGGCGGCCATGAGTTCGGCCAGGCGGATCATCTGCGCGGTACGTGCACGGTGCCCGGTGTCGGCGTCGGCCTGGCTCATTCCCGCGGCCCGCTGTGCGAGCGCTTCGGCGAGCTCGGGGAATTCGGCCATGTTGTGCTCGTAGTGGGCGGGTGTCACACCTTCGAAGAGGTTCTCGGGGCGATTGATGGTCATGGGGGTGCCGTCCTTCCTGGACTGCTCCAGTTCGATGATCGTGCGCGAGACGGTGACGGCCAGGGCATCGAGCCGGTCCCGCTCGGCAAGCAGGCGCCGGTGGTGCCCTTGCAGGGCTTCGACCTCGTCGACCTGCTCGGACAGGATCCGAGCGATCTCCGGCAGGCCGACGCCCAAGGACCTCAGCACGAGGATCTGCTGCAACCTCAGGAGCTGGGACTGCCCGTAGCGGCGGTGGCCGTTGGCGCCGATCCGGGCCGGCGGCAGCAGACCCGTCTCGTCGTAGTGGCGCAGGGTCCGAGCGGTCACGCCCGACATCCGGGCCACCTCCGCGATCGGCCAGTCCATCTCCGGCTCCCTCACGATCACCTCACCCGGCCGGTCTCTCCGGCTCTGGTCACGACCGTAGAAGCTGACGCAACGGCAACCGCAAGCCCTCGCGAACCGCGCCCCTGCGCGTCAGTCAACGACACGACCGCAGCGACGATCAGATGCTCCCGAGGGATCGGCTACGCGGGCGGCGAGCGCCATCGGGCAGGCCGGCGGACTCCCACCAGGCGACCACTCGGGCCGCCATCGCGTCGGGCCGCAGGCCCAAAGGATCGAGGCCGAAGTGATCCTCCAGCTCGTGCCGCAGGAACTCACCGATCTCCGTCTGGCTGGTCCCGCCACAGAGCCGCCCCAGCAGAGGGGCGAGCATGCAGTCGTACTCGTCCCGCACGAGGTCAGCGACGCCGATCGGATCCCACTCGTTGAGCAGATGCCGCAGGTCGTTCTCGGTGGAGGTGCTCCAGGGTTTCATCGCCTCAGACTGTCATCCGAGAACGGCTGCCGTCACTCGCCCCCATCCTCCCGGGCGACCTGCCATCAGGGCGGGGACAGAGGCCGCGCCCCCGCGCCCGGTGCAGCCATGCCTGGAGCGGGCGAGGAGGGGTAGGCACTGGTCAAAAGGCTGGCGAGGGGGATGACGCGACCCGTTTGGGCGGGCTGCCCATCCAGCCCCTCCGCCTGGACGGGAAGGCCGAGCAAGCCTGAACCGGCCACGAGCATCGCCGTACAGGCTCCGACGACCACGCCGCGGAGGCTCGAACGGTAGGACACGGGGATCTCCCTGAAGAACGCGCGAACGGACGAACTCCGGAACTCAAGCAAATCCGCTGTCGCCGGGGCTGCCGACCATCCGAGTGACTCCACGGCCGGTCCGCGGCGCTCCGGCACGGCTCGCCGTACGCCCCTTGAGGGGAAAGGGTTTTGCGCCCACTCCTGCCGATCCGCCGCTACCACCCGCTCGGCCGGTGCGACGCGGCAATGCGCCCCCGCCGACGGCTACGGCGCCCGGAGTCTCACAGCACGCGCTGGTAGCGGAGCTCGGTGAGCGTGATCCCGTCGTAGACGTCCTCCTGAGCCGCGCCGTCGGCCTGATAGCCGGCCCGTTCGTAGAAGTGCCGGGCTCGTTGGTTGTCACGCAGAACCCACAGAGTTGACGCCCCGATGCCCTGGCCCTTCATCTGGGCATGCGCCTCGCCCAGGAGGATCCGGCCGATGCCCCGGCCGATCAGATCCGGCGAGACGTACAGGGCGTAGACCTCACCAACCAGTCCTGGACCGGACACGTCACCTTGACACGGCCCGAAGCAGATCCACCCCACCGGGCCACGGTCTCCGAGGGCCACGAGGTCTCGTGACTTTCGTTCGGGTCGAGAGAACCGCTGCCGCCGTTGACCGGCATCGGCTTCCACCGTCATGGCATCCAAATACGTCTCGGGAACGATGCCGGCGTACGCCGCCTGCCATCCTCGGACTCGGATCGTCGAAACGGCCTCGATGTCGGCCGCGTCCATCTCCCGCACGTGCACCATCGAGCCACCGTAACGGCACAGGTGCCCCACACGACAGCCGGCTCATCCGGGGAGGGCGCCGGGGGCGGTGCCGGTCAGACCGCAGCTCGCGTCCCACAACCGCGCGGCGACGGAGGGGTCGGTGAGGTGGTTCCACACCGGTTCACTTCGGGGCTCGCCGCGCAGGCCGAAGACACGCGGTCCCCACAGTTGGCCTCCACGCACGGCCGGGTCGAGTACCGCTCGGACCGCGGACCATGCGCCGGCGTGCTTGCCCTGGACGAGGAGGGCGGCGGGTGCCGCGCTCAGCCGCGCGCCGGTGGTTCGCACATGGACCGGTGGCCGGGACGGGGTGAGGGAGTCCAGCGCGCCGCCGGGGTGGACCACCACGCTGGCCACCGTGCTGCCGGCGGCGCGCAGGCGGCGGTCGAGTTCGACGCCGAAGTACATCTGGGCCAGTTTGGAGCGTCCGTAGGTGCGCTTGGGCTGGTAGTCGTTCCGGGA
Source organism: Streptomyces sp. WM6372 (assembly GCF_001279655.1). Lineage (NCBI taxonomy): Bacteria > Bacillati > Actinomycetota > Actinomycetes > Kitasatosporales > Streptomycetaceae > Streptomyces > Streptomyces sp. WM6372. The sequence goes on from NZ_LGDB01000242.1 coordinate 28,520, forward strand.
CTGGAGGTCGTCCAGGTCGAGCCGTTCGGACTTCGCCGCGAAGCTGCCCACGGTCACGATGCGGGCCGACGGCGCGGCCGACAGCAGCGGCATCAGCCACCCAGTCAGGGCGAAGTGCCCGAGGTGGTTCGTGCCGAACATGAGCTCGTGACCGTCTCCGGTCTCCTTGCGCGGCGGGTCGTCGAGCGCGACGCCGGCGTTG
>NZ_LGDB01000243.1:0-28687 GCF_001279655.1 Streptomyces sp. WM6372
ACCGGCCCCCCCGGAGGCCCCCGACGAGCACCCCGTCGTCGCCGCCCTGTACCCCCGGTCCCACCAGCGCACCCCGGACCAGGTCCTCGACGAGGAGGCGTACGACTGGATTCGCGACCCCGAGCTCCTCACCGACGCCGAGTGCACCCGCAGCCACGCCGTCGGCATCGACGTGAACATGGCCTTCGCCGCGGCGGCCAACCGCCTCCCCGTCGGCCTCGGCCCCGCCGTCCACACCCGGGCCCCGCGCTTCGACCCGAAGGTCCCCGGCTGCTGGCTCGCGGACCTCTCCTCCCTCGAACTCGACCCGCGCCTCCCCAGCCCCTTCACACCGAGCGGCCACCCGCCCACCGGCCCCGCCTGGTACGCGACCCCGACCCTCGCCTACGCCCAGGAGCTCGGCCACCCCGTCCACCCCATCGAGGCCTGGCTCCGCCCGGATCACGGCCCGTACCTGGACGCCTGGTACACCCGCCTGCGCGACGCGTACGTGGCCACCATGGCGGACCTCGGCGTCACCTCCGCGCTCCCCGAGCCCGAGTTCCTCGCGGCGATGGCCGAACTCCAGGAGCACCCCGACCCCGTCCTGAAGCCGGTCCTCTCGGCCATCAAGTCCACCGTCAAGGGCGGCATTGGCAAGCTCCGCGAACGCCCCCAGGGCGCCGCGTACCGCCCCGGCGAGTCCTGGCCCGCCCTCGAACGCCCCACCTGGCGCCCCGACATCCGCGCCGCCGTCATCTCCACGGCCCGCGTCAACATGCACCGCAAGATGCGCGGGCTCGCCGCCGCCGGGCTCCACCCCATCGCCGTCCTCTCCGACTGCGCGGTGTACCTGTCCGACGGCCCCAGCCCTCTCGACTTCCTCCCCCGTACCCCCGAGGGCAAGCCGGTCCCCGGCGGCTTCCGTCTCGGCGTCAGCCCCGGCATGGTCAAGCACGAGGGCACCCAGCCCCTCCTGTGGGCCGTCGAGATGCTCGACCAGGGACTCAACCCCGCCCGCCACATCAAGGGCCACGACGCCGCGGCCGACGGAGAGTAGCCGGACATGCCCGAGATCGACGACAGCCTCACCCGCGCCGACGAACAGCACTTCACCCGCCCCGTCCCCAAGTCGGCGGGCGCCCAGATGCGTTTCCTCGTCAAGCAGCTCAAGTCCACCCGCGAAGCGGCCCGCCTGCTCGGCATCTCCCAGCGCACGGTCGAGCGCTACGTCAGGGACCAGCTCCGGCAGCCCAAGCCGGCCCTCGCCACCCGCCTGGAGTCCGAGGTGCGCCGCCGCTGGCAGCCCCTGGTGCGCAAGCGCGCCCGTACGAAGGCCGCCCGGACGACCGGCCTGGTCATCGAGACCCGCGCCCGCTTCGGCTTCACCGCCGCCCCCGGCACCACCGACGACGGCCGCATGCGCCGGATCACCCAGCACCTGCCGCCGGAGTACGCGGGCCGCCTCTTCGCCGCCCAGGAGGCCGGCGCCGGCGAGGCACAGCTCCGCGCCATCGCCGCGGAAGGCCTCCAGGAGATCTACTTCAAGGACAACGGCGCCCGCGCCGGCGGCCTGCTGGTGGAGTTCACCGACATCGACTACGTCGACTTCGCGTTCTGAGGACCGCCGCCCACAGGGTCTGGAGGGACCGAGTCCGACACCGCACTGCGACCCGTCCAGGTGGACATCAAGGCTCTTGACGACGCTCGCGACCACCTCCGCGGCCCACCGAGCGGAGTTGGTCGCACGCCTTCAGTCCCTCGGTGCGACGCCCGCCGACGTGGCCCAGGGCGGCGTCCCGTGGAGGGTCCTGGCCGATCCGGAGGGCCACGAGGTCTGCGTCCTCGCCCCGTCCTGACGCCGGAGCGGGGGACAGCAGAGGGACCGAACAGGGACCGGAGGGACTCAAGGGACCGAAAAACGGAATCAGGAATCAGAAACGGAGACCAGGAATCCGGAAGTCAGGCACCCACGTCGGGCGACCCACACCACGTGACCCAGGTCACGCGACCGTGGGCGCCGACAGACCCCGCTGCGAGCGCTCGGTCTTCCTGCCCACCTGCCGCGGCCCGATCGTCCGCGGGTCGACCGCCTCGCCCGGCGCACCCTCCCGGTACAGGCCGTGCGGCTCGGCGTCCCGGTCGTGCGGCAGCAGGTAGAAGACGCGCCGCTTCTGCAGGCCGCTGTCCGGGTCAGCCTCGGCGGTGTCGCCGAGCTCGGTGAAACCGATCATGCGCCCGTCGCGGTGATAGCGCGGCTTTCCCCGGCGGCGGGGCGTTTTGTCCAGGGCCTGGCGCACGTAGTCGAGCTCTTCGGGGTCCTCCAGCCACACCACTTTGTCCTCGTGGGCGAGATCGCTTGATGTCAGTAGCGAGCTCATGGCCTGGGTCCCTCCTCGATCACATGGGCCCGGTGGGGCCCCTGGTCCCTCCACGCCGCGGGCGGCGGCGCCGATGCCGGTATGCAGCTGGGCCCTGCGGGCCGCAGCCGGGTGGTGGGTCTGTTCATCGTCCTTGTCCATCGTAGGCGTGCCCACCCCGGGGCGGCATCACCCATCGTCCGATCACGGCGTGGTTGCCCTGTTCGCCTCGCGCGGAGTCTGCTCCTCATCGGCCAGGAGAGCCAGTCCGGGGTAGAACTTCTGCCCGTTCGAGCGGAGCATCTCGTTGGGCGAGGCGACACCGACCTCGGCGCGGATGCGTGTCGCGAACGCGCGCGTGGTCGCGGGCCGCAGCCCCTCGCCGTCGAGGCACCAGGCACTGTACGCGCGGTACAGGGCGCCCTGCTCGACCTTGAGGTCGCGGGGATCGGGCAGGTCAGCGCCGCCCGTGGTGCAGCATTCGGCGAGGAACCGCCCGATGTGGTCCTCGGTCGTCGCGTACGCCTGCGTGGCGCTGCGCACCACGCTCGGCCCGGTCAGGGCCGGCTTGGCGGCGAGATAGGCCTTGGCTCCCTGGATCATCCAGTGGAGGATGCCGGGACCCTCCTCCTGTACGAGCGTCTCCGCCAGATTGTCGATCTTGCGGTGGTCGGGGACGACCTTCTCGAACGGGATGAGCCGGATGCGGCGCCAGAACGCATGTCCGCCGGTGCCGACCTCGGGACGGTGGTTGCCGAGCAGCCAGAGCTTGTGGGTGGGCTCGAAGCTGAAGAAGTCCTGCCGCATCCGCCGGGCCTTGAGCCGGTCACCACCGGTCAGCAGTTTGACCCGGGCCTCGTCGAACTTGTCGTGCGGCTTGAGCTCGCTGCAGACGAACAGGCGCCGGCCGTGCAGTTCGGTCAGCTCGGTGGAGTGCTCGTTGAACTTGCCGCGCTCCATCAGGAACCCGGGCGGCGCCACGTCCGCGTAGTCCCCGAGGATCTTGATGACGACGTCGAGGAGGGCGGACTTGCCGTTCGCGCCGACGCCGTAGAGGAAGGGCAGGACCTGCCCGCCGACGTCGCCGGTGATGGAGTAGCCGAGCAGGAGATGAAGAAAGTTGATCATCTCCTGCCCCTTCTCGTCGTCCCCGAACGTCTCGTCGAGGAAGCGGTGGAAGCGGGGGGTGGGCATCGCCTCGGGCGCCAGGTGGGTGGCCCGCGAGTGCAGGTCCCGCGTGGGGTCGGGCTTGTGCAGGTCGCCCGTACGGAGGTCCACGACGCCCGCCGGGGTGCACAGGGCGTACTTGTCGCCGTCCAGGGTGTCGGGGTCCAGGGCCAGTTCGGGGGAGGCCTTCGCCTGGGTGAGCATGGCCTTGACGCCCGAGGTGGACATCGCGCGCTTGCGGTGCTGGGCCAGCTCCCGGTCGGTGAAGGCGCCGCGCGGGTCGTGGAGGGGCAGTTCCTCCGCCATGTCGCCCGCGGCCCAGATGGCGGCCTTCTCGCCGCCGGTGCGCTTCCAGCGGTACTCGTCCCAGACGTACCAGCCGAGCCCCTCGACGTGCCGGAACCGGTCGTGGTGCAGGTGGGCGAACAGCTTGGCGTTGCCGCGGTCGCTGAGGTTGTGCAGGAGACCGGTCTGGATGAAGTCGGCGGCGCCCCCGCCGGCGGGGAGCGGGGCCGCGTTCTGCTGGGCGGGCAGGCGTCTCCTGCCGCGCGCCGCCGTGGCGGCGAACACGGCGGACGCCGTGGGCGCCGGGGCCCCGGCATGCGCGGCGGCGGGCTCCCCGGACGCGCCCGGCTCCACGGTCGTCTCGGCCGTGAACGCGGCGAGCTGTTCCGCCGCCGCCTGGGCGTTGAACCCCGTGCTCTTGGCGCTGCTCATGTGCGTTCCTTGGGGTGGATCGGCCGATCGCTTCCGGCGCGCAGCCCTGAGTCGACGATGAGGACGTTGCGGCGCGACTGGCGGGGCCGCGCCCGGTCCGCCGCTTCGATCAGGAGCAGGCGCCCCTCCGCCGCGTCGAGGTGACCGCCGGCGACGAGCCCGCCCGCCGTGAAGGCCGCGCGGTTGAGCTTCTCGCTGAAGGCCGTTCCGGACGGGCTCGCCCCGCAGGAGCCGACTTCCTCCAGAAGCCCCTTCAGCAGCCGTCTCCCGGCCTCCTGTCGACCTCCGCGCAGGGGATGGCCCGACGCGGGTCCGGGGGCCGGAGAAGGGCCGGGGGAGGGCGTGGATGGTGCCGCGGGCCCGGGGGAGTCCACGTGCCCCGTACGGACGAGTTCGGCGGCCAGCCACAGCGGCAGGGGCGCGGGCAGCCGCGCGCCGGGCAGCGCCTCGTACACACCGGCGGCCGTACGCGTCGTCGGCGCCACGATGTAGCCCCCCTCGGCCCTTACGTCGACCTGCCAGGCCAGCGCGACCCTGGAGCTCGACCCGCTGGAACACCGCAGCCGCGGACCGCCCTTGGGCGCCCGGTACCAGATGTGCATCCCCCCGGAGGGCGTACGGACCCGCAGGGTCGAGGCGTCCTCGCAGGGGTCGGGCCGGGACCGGTGGGCGGCCAGGAGCGCCAAGGTGTCGAATCCGCTCTGCAGTCCGGTCAGGTCAACGCGGTCGTCGATGGGGATGCCGGGCAGCAGCCGCTGCCGGTCGGGCAGCTCGGTCGCGTGGGCGTCCACGTCGATGACGACGAGCCCTGCGGCGCCGCAGGCCACTCCGATGCCGAACTCGGGCTCCCTGCGCCACCATTCGCGCAGGGTGTCCAGGTCGGTGGTGGCCGCGTGGAACCCGTGGCACCAACGGCCTTGCGCATGGCAGGGACACGCCTCGGGGGAGTGGTGACGGCCGGTGCACTCCCGGCAGTTCGCGGCGGGCGTCTTGGTCCCGGGGGCCAGGGGGTGCACCGGATAGCCGCGCGAGGCCAGCCAGGCCGCCACGTCCAGCGCCGTCCCGCCGGTCACGCCGCGGCGCGGGTTCTCGGGATGGACCAGCACTGGCTCTTCCTTGACGCGGTGTCGGGGGCGGCTATTCGTGTCCCCGGCCCGGTCCCTGGCGTACAGGCTGGCTGACCTGCGCCTCAGGGACCAGAGGGACTGAAGATTCACTATCGCGGAGATTACCGCAGGGACTGCGGGGGCTCGGGCGGCAGGCAGCGCTATATCGAGAATTCAGTCCCTTCAGTCCCTCAGTCCCTGAAGTTCTACCCTGGTTCGTCCGGAAAAGTTCCGTCTTCGATTCGCCTGTCACCCCGGGCGTGTCGCGACCGGCTCCCCGGTCCCCGGCCGGGGACTCCAGCGACCCTCGAGTACGGCGCAAGGACCGCATGCCGGACGGAGCCCCCGGAGGCGGGTCAGGAGACGGATCCGGAGACAGGTACTGAACCACTCAGCCCCTCGTTCAGTCCCTCTCTTTTCAGTCCCTTGACAAACATGCAGGTCAGAGCTCTGCACCCACCGACCCAGGGACTGAAGGGACTGAGAATCACTACTTCCGCTCTTTATGTGCGTGCGTGTATGCGCGCAGGCATATAAGAAGCCTGGTAGTTCATATCTGGCTCATAACTGGAAAGTTGGGTCCCTTCAGTCCCTGGACCACCGGCCTCAACCACCTGACCTGCAGGTTTAGGCAGTGACTGAAGGGACAGGGACCGAAGCCGACCCACCGGCGTTCAGTACCTGTCGGGGGAGGGGGTACCGAGGGAGGGGGCGACGCGCCACAACCGGATCAGCAGATTCCGCTACGAAGTCATCATGACGACCCGCGGGGCCGGCCGGGCGGCCCCGCGCCGTGGGAACGTGCGCCGGAATCTCCGAGAAGCCCGCCGAAGCGGCGGAACCGGCCTAGGCGGGCTCAGGGGCGAGCGACGGCGCCTGGCGCACGCCGAACTCGCGGCGCAGCGCCGACCGCGCCGCCAGGTACCCGCACATCCCGTGCACGCCCGGCCCCGGGGGCGTCGACGCCGAGCAGAGGTAGACCCCGGGCAGCGGGGTCCGGTACGGGTCCGCCTGGGCCGTCGGCCGGGCCAGGCTCTGCACCAGGGTCATGGCGCCCGCCCCGATGTCCCCGCCCACGTAGTTCGGGTTGTACTCCTCGTACGCGGCGCCCGTCACCGACCGGTGCGCGAGCACCGTGTCCGTGAAACCGGGCGCGTACCGCTCGATCCGCCGCCGGACCAGCTCGTACGGATCGACCGTGCTGCCGTGCGGCACGTGCGCGTACGCCCACAGCGGGCGCCTGCCCGGCCGGGCCCGCCCGGGGTCGGCGACCGCCGGGTCGACGAGCAGGACGAAGGGCTCACCGGTGGCGGCCCCGCGCGCGGTCAGCGTCTCCTGCCGGAACACCTCCGCCTGCGTGCCCCCCAGATGCACGGTCAGGGCCCGGCCCGTCTCCGGATCGGCCCAGGGGACCGGCCCGGACACCAGGAAGTCCACCTTGGCCGCCGCCGGCCCGTACCGGAACCGGCCCAGCCGACGACGGTAGCGGTCCGGCAGCCGCCCGCCCGCGATCCGCAGCAGCCCCTTCGGCGCGACATCGAGCAGCACGGCGCGGGCGGGCGGCAGCTCGCGCAGGTCCTCGATGCGCCGGCCGGTGTGGAACACCCCGCCGTGCGCCGTGATGTCGGCAGCGAGCGCATCCGCGATCCGCGTGCTGCCGCCCCGGGCCAGCGGCCAGCCGCTGCCGTGCGCCAGATGCCCGAGCAGCAGCGCGACCCCCGCTCCGGCCGGGCTCGGCAGCCGCCCCACGGCGTGGGCGGCCACCCCGGCCAGCAGAGCCCGCGCGGGCTCTGCGGCGAACTGCCGGGCCGCCAGCGGGGTCCCGTGGGCGAGCGCCCGCGGCGCGAGCCGGAGGGCGGCGGGAAGGGCCGAGCGCCAGCCGGCCGCCGCCGCCCGCGGCCCCGACAGCACCAGGTCGACCACGGCGTCGCTGCGCTCCAGCAGCGGCCCCATCAGGGCCCGCCAGCGCGGCCCGTCGGCGCCGAGCGCCGCGCAGGTGCGCTCCAGGTCCCGGTACGCCACGGCACTGCGCGCACCGTCGAGCGGATGCGCGTACGAGGCCTCGGCGTGCAGCAGCTCCACCCCGCGGGCCGCCAGGCCGAACTCGCGGAAGAACGGCGAGGCCGCGGCCATCGGATGCACGGCCGCGCAGATGTCGTGCTCGATGTCGGCGTCGAAGAGCGACTGCGTGCGCAGGCCGCCGCCGATCGTGCCGTGCGCCTCGTACAGCTCGACCTTCACCCCGGCGCGGGCCAGGGTGGTGGCGGCGGCGAGCCCGTTGGGCCCGGTCCCCACGACGACGGCGGTGTCGTCCCCCGCGCCCCGGCTCACGCCACCGGCTCCCGCACCGGGTGCGCCTGCTCGGCCTGCTGGTCCGCCAGCCTCCGGTACAGCGGATCGGCCGAGCTGAGTTCCGCGTGCGTACCGGTGGCCCGTACGCCGCCCCGCTCCAGCACGACGATCTTCTCGGCCCGTGTGATGGTCGAGAACCGGTGCGCGATCGCAACGACCGCACACTCCCTGCTGACGGCGGCGATGCTGTCCCGCAGCGCCGCCTCGGCCTCCGCGTCCAGGCTCGCCGTCGCCTCGTCCAGCAGGACGATCCTCGGGCGTTGCAGCAGCGTACGGGCGATGGCCAGGCGCTGGTGCTGACCGCCGGACAGCCCCGCGCCGCGCTCGCCCAACTCGGTGTCCAGCCCCGCCGGCAGCGCCGCGACCACCTCCGTCAGGTGTGCTTTGCACAGCGCATCCGCAATGTCCTCGGCGGTGGCCTCGGGCGCGGCGTACGTGAGGTTCTCCCGTACGGTGCCCCGCAGCAGCGTGTGGTCCTGGTCCACGTACCCGACCAGGGAGCGCAGCTGCGCCAGCGGCAGGGCGGCGATGTCGGTGCCGCCGATGCGGATCGTGCCGGAGTCCGGCGCGTACAGCCGCTCGACGAGCTGGAAGAGGGTGGTCTTGCCCGCGCCGGAGGGGCCCACGACGGCGGTGAGGCCGCGTTCGGGGACGGTGAACGACACCCGGTCGAGGACGGGCTGCGCGGCGTCGCCGTCCGGGTAGCGGAAGGACACCTCCTCGAAGCTGATCCCGTGCCCGTCGAGCGCGTCGTGCCCGTCGAGCTCGACGGGCACGACGATCCCGTCGATCCCGTCGGCGGCCGCGCCCGAGCGCTCGTCGTCCTCCTCCTGTTCGAGGCCGGCGAGTTCACCGAGCCGGTCGACGGACGCCCGCCCCTGCTGGAACTGGGCGATCGACATGAACAGCATGACCAGCGGCGACACCAGGTAGAACAGGTACATCATGAACGCCGTCAGATCGGCGGGCGCCATGTCCCCGGTCGCCACCCGGGCCATGCCCCACGCGATGACGACGGTCAGCGCGATCTGCGTCCCCACGTTCATGGCGGGCGTGAGCATCGCCGACAGGGCCGACACCCGGATCCCGGACCGGCGCGCCCGCCCGGCGAGCCCCGCGATGTGCGCGGTCTCCCGCCCCTCCGCGCGCGAGGCCTTCACGGTCGGCAGGGCGCCCATGACGCGCAGCAGCGCCGAGCCGAAGACGCTGGTGTCCTCCCGGTTGACGACCGAGGCCTTGCGGACCCGCCGGGCGAGCAGCAGCGAGACCGCACTGGCCAGGCCCAGGCAGCCGAGCGTGGTGACCAGCAGCAGCGGGTCGATCCAGCCCATCATCACGATCCCGCCGAGCACCATGAAGGCGCTGGTGACGATCTGGGCGAGGGCCTGCGTCATACAGATCCGGGCCAGTGAGGTGTCGGTGACCATGCGGCTGAACACGTCGCCCTGGTCCCACCGGTCGTACGACTGGAGGCGCGAGCGCAGCAGCCGGGCGGCCAGTGTGTGCCGGATGTCGAAGACGACGTTCTCCCCGGCCCGGCCGATGGCGTACGCGTGGCCGGCGGCGAAGAGGGCGTCCGCCGCGAACAGGCCCACGGCCAGCAGGACCGGCCCGGTCAGCGGCAGGTCCGCCGCCACCGACTCGATCATCTCGCCGATGACCAGCGGCTGGGCGAGGGTGGCCGCCGCGCCCAGCAGGCCGAGCACGATCCCGCTCAGCAGCAGGGCGCGGTGGCCGCGGGCGATGTGCCAGACGTTCACGAGGAGGCCTTGGCCGGCTTCACGTACGTGGTGACGAACATGGGCGCCTCCGGGGCGTACGGGGTCCCGCGCCAGTCGGCGGCGCGGCTCTCGGGGACGAGCCCGGCCGCGCGGGCGTAGCCGTCGACCTCGTCGGGGGTGGTCAGCCGGGACAGCTCGGTGCCGACCCGGCTGGTGCCGTCCGACTCGAACCAGACGTGCGCGCAGTGCCACAGGTCGTTCTCGGGCAGCAGCGTGGAGTGCGTCTGCAGGCCCGTGCCCGGCTCCGGGTACGGAATGAAGTACGAGGTACGGGAGCGGCCTTCGTGCGCGGCGAGCACGGCCGGCTTGTTGTGGGTCTCCACGACGAACCGGCCGCCGGGGGCGAGCAGCTCCGCCGCCCGGGCCACCGCCCGCGCCTGGTCCTCGGGCGTGAGCAGCATCGAGAGGGTCGCGCAGACGCAGTAGACGAGCCCGACCGTACGGTCGGCGGCGTACGTACGGATGTCCGCGAGCACCGTTTCGACGCCGGCCGCGTCCGCCTCCCCGGCGGAGCGCAGGGCGGCGAGCATCTCGGGGGAGGAGTCGACCCCGGTGACGGGGGCGCCGAGCGCGCGGGCGAGCGGCAGCGCGATCCGGCCGGTCCCGACGCCGAATTCGACGGTCCCGCAAGCCGGCTCGGGATGCAGCGCGGCCAGCCGGGCGGCGGTGACGGCGGCGGACTCGTCCCGCGGGAAGAGCCGGTCGTACCAGCCCTCGAACTGGCGCCCGTACCCGATGTCCTCGACGGCGGAGGAGGCGGCGGAGGCGGCGGTGTGGGTCGCTGTCATCGGTTCGGCTTCTTCCTCTTCAGCTCCACGCCGGCGGCGATGAACAGGGCGACGCCCACGGCGATCGCGCTCACGGTGTTCATGACGTCGGCGGCGGTCAGGAACCCGATCACGGCGAGGCCGATGAGCAGGCATCCGGCGACTGCGGGCTTGTGCATGGTGTTCTCCTTGGGGTACGCGGTGGCCCGTGGCCCGTACGTCAGGACTTGAGCATCCCGAGGGCGATGGCCCCGGCGATCACCGCGCCGATCGCGATGATGATGTAGGGCGCCATCCTCACGCCCCCACCGCGGCCGTCGCCCGCGCGTGCAGCGGGGTGTAGGGGGAGACGAAGACCATCTCCGGGCTCTGCGCGGTGTCGTAGCCGGTGGCCCGGGCCAGGGCGAACTGGAAGCCGCGGACGCCCGCGGCCTCTGCGCCCCGGTCCAGGATCCCGGCGCGCAGGTATGCGGTGAGCGTCCGGTACCCGGCGGTGCGGACGACGACGGGGAACCCCTTGTCGATCACGTGCAGGATCTCGCTGCAGATGTCGAAGACCGCCTTCTCGGGCCGCCGGGTCGGGAACCAGGCGATCTGCCACGGCTTGCGGCCCTCGATCACGTCCACGCCCTGCCAGGGCGAGGTGGTGCCGTCGGCGGCGAGGGTCCGGTACACGAAGTGGTAGTCGTGCATGGCCGGGGTCGGAGCGAAGAAGCGCCAGTTGGGCAGCATCGAGAAGGTGTCCTTCAGCTGCATCCGGTTGAAGGTCGGGTTCGGGTGCTGGATGGCGAGGGTGCTGAGGAGCATGGCCGCGCCGGCGATGCGCCATCCGGCGCCCTCGCCCGTGAACAGACCGGCGGCGGCCCGCTTGAACGTCATTTCACGGTTTCCTTTCCGGTGGCCGTGGTGGCTGCAGTGGCTGTCGTGGCCATAGCGGCGGCGGTGGCCCCCGAGGGGGCGCCGCCCGCCGGAGCGAGCGCGAAGAACTCGGTGATCGCGTCCGCCACCTGGTGCGCGTACCGGCTCATGGTCAGCAGCGTGTCGTGCCCGGCGCCCTCGACGACCACCGTCCGGGTGCGCCCGCCGCCCCGGTGCGCCTCGGCCAGCTCCCGGTGCATCAGCAGCTGGTCGGGATCGCGGTCGACGGTCTGCTGGGCCGAGACGACCAGCCCGTGCGCACCGCCGATCGGGGCGAGGTCGCCGCGGTGGGCCCGGAAGTCGGCCTCCACCGCGTCCCATTCGCGCAGCCCCGCCTCCCACATGCGGGCGTCGGCGTACTGCGCGAAGACCTTCTTGCGGTACGCGACGGGCAGCGACTCCAGCCAGTCCGGCCTGGCCATGAGGATGCCGGTGCCCAGCCGCAGGTACCAGGTCATCTGGACGAGCGAGCCGCGCAGCCTCCCCGCGGTCTCGCTCTGCTGCGCGGAGCGGTTCAGCTCGTCGGGGTGAGAGGCGTCGAGGTAGACGACCCCGTGGACGCGCTCGCCCAGCTGCCGGGCCGCGCGCCGCGCGATCTCGCCGCCGAGCGAGTGGCCGACCAGGATGACCTGGCGGTCGGGGGCGACGGCCCCGTTGACCAGGTCGACGAGGTCGTCGACGGACCGGCCGAGGCAGAAGCGGCCGGGATCCCGGTGGCGGCTGCCCGCGTACCCGGCCCGCGCGTACGTGACGACGCCGTGCCCGGTGTCCTGCGCCAGCCGCTCGGTGATCCACGCGAAGTGCTCGCTGGTGGAGACCATTCCGGCGGCGAACACCAGCACCGGCCGGCCGTCGTCGCCGGGGGAGAGGACCTCGTACTGGAGCTCGTTGCCGTGCCGCGTCGTCAGTACCCGGGAGGTGTGCCAGCCCTCGGTCGTCCGGAGCCTGCGCTGGACGGCGGTGCCCGCGGCGATCCCGGCGGCCGCGGCCAGCAGCGCGAGGGCGACGGGCAGCGCGCGGTCGTCCCGGCCGGCGACGGCGGGGTGGCTGCGCGGTGTGGAGGTGTACGCGACCATCGGGTGCATGGCGGTGAACGCGGTGACGAACCGGCCCAGGCCCATGAAGTAGCCGTTGGCCAGGTGGAACGCGGCGGCGCTCGCGATGACCGGGCGCGCCAGGCGGCCTCCGCACGCGTAGGCCAGCGGGAAGAGGCACTCCAGCGCGAGCACCCCGTGCGTGAGGTACTTGGCGGCGGTGGGGTGCTCCTGCGTCCAGCGGTACATGCCGGGGTGGCCGTACGTACGGGTGCGCATCACGCCGGAGAGGGCGGAGGCGTCGCGCCAGGGCTCGCCGATCAGCTTGACCCAGCCGGAGACCAGGTACGAGAGGTTGGCCTGGAGCGCCACGTACCAGAGCAGCGCGTCCTTCGCCTGCGGGGAGCGGGCCAGGCGGGCCGCCCCGGTGGCGGTCTGCACCAGGATCGCGACCTGGTCGGAGCCGTCGGTCCCGTAGCGGTGGCGCGGATAGAGCAGCGCCGAGCTGGCGCCGAGGAAGAGGCTTCCGGCGCCGCGCAGGCGGGAGTTGCCGGGCAGCAGCATCCCGGCGGCGACGGCCGCGCGGGCGACGTGCAGGGCGGTGGTGGTGCGGGGGCCGCTGACCGCGTCGAGCAGGCGGCGGACCAGCGGGGTGGACTCGGCCTGGACGTCCTTGACGATGTTCCAGTCGTTGAGGCCGCCCTGCCGGATCTCCTTGCGCTGGGAGAGGTACTCCAGGGACGACGTCAAGGTGGTGACGGCGGCGAGCCGTTCGGACAGGCCGAGCGCGCGGTCCCGGCTCACCGGAGCGGGGCCTAGTACCGCGGAGGCGATCTTCTGGGCGAACTTCACGTGGTCTCTTTCGCAGCTGTGAGGGGGAGCCGGGGAGCGCCTACGCTGGACGGGTGGCCGTCGGGCCGGAATCCACCTCCGGCCCGACGGACACCCGGCGCTCACGCGGTCATGCGGCGCTCGTCCGGCCTCAGCCGTTGCCCCGCCCGGCCTCGAAGGCACTGACGACGGCGCAGGAGATCGCGATCCCGCCCATGAAGGCGGCGGGCGTGGCCAGCACCGGGGCGGCGACGGGGAACACGACGCCTTCCTCGGGGATGTCCATCTCGTCCAGCAGAGCGGTGACTTCGTTCATGACGGCGTCCTTTCGCACGGGTGTGGGGGTACGGAGGTCGGGTCAGCCGATGGCGCGGCCGAGCGCGTACGCGCCGCCGACCACGGTCGCGCCGCCGACGAAGGCGCCGACGGCCTTGGCGCCGCCGATCGCCGCGAGGGCGGCGGCCGGGGTGGCCAGCACGGGGGCCTGGTCGGTGCGGGTCTCGCCGGCCTGGATGGTGCCGAGGTCCAGGTTGTTGACGAAGGTGACGATCTCGGTCATTTGCGGAGCTCTCTTTCAGGAGACGAAGCATCAGAAAATGCGCAGATCAGCCTGGCGGAGGCCCCGTTGACCGGCCCCCGTCGGCAGCTAGATCAAATACCGATCCCCGCGGATGCGGCATGACGCAGGTCACACTCCACTGCGCAGCGCACGCCTGCCGTCACTGACGGACATCACGCCGGGCCATGACATCTGTCATGCGAACCCATGAGGCCACTCACTGCACAAGCCGGTGTACGGAGTGCAAAGATCGAGTCATGAACGTCATCACCGAGCAAAATGTGATCGAGGTCACAGGTCTGTGGCGGCGCTACGGGCCACCCGGGGACGCCGGGTTCGACGCGGTCCGCGGCGTCGACCTGGCCGTGGCCCGCGGCCAACTCTTCGCCCTGCTCGGCACGAACGGCGCCGGCAAGACCTCCCTGGTCGAACTGCTCGAAGGGCTCGCGCAGCCCGCCAGGGGGAGCGTCCGCCTCTTCGGCGGCCTCGACCCGGTCCGCGACCGCGCCCGCATACGTCCCCGTACGGGCGTGATGCTCCAAGAGGGCGGCTTCCCCGGCGACCTGACGGTGCTGGAGACGGTCAGGATGTGGGCCTCGTGCACCACCCGCCCCCGCCCGTACGACGAGGCCCTGGCCCTGGTCGGCCTGACCGGGCGCCGGGACGTGACGGTCAAACACCTCTCCGGGGGCGAGAGGCGCCGGCTCGACCTGGCCCTGGCCACCCTCGGCCGCCCCGAACTGCTCTTCCTGGACGAGCCGACGACGGGCATGGACCCCGAGGGCCGCCACGACGTCTGGCGGATCATCGAGGACCTGCGCGCGGGCGGCACCACGATCGTGCTCACCACGCACTACCTGGAGGAGGCCGAGCGGCTCGCCGACCGGCTGGCCATCATGCACGCCGGGCAGATCTCGACCAGCGGCACGGTCGCCGGGATCGTCGCCGCCCACCCCTCCACCCTCGGCTTCCGGCTGCCGTCGGAGCTCGGCCCCGCCGACCTGCCCGGCGCCGCCGTACTGCGCGCCGATGCGGAGGTGGTCCCGGGCGGCCGGATCGAGCTGCGGACCGCCGACCTCCAGCACACCACCACGGAGCTCCTCACCTGGGCCCGCGACCGGCGGGTGGAGCTGCGGGAACTCGCTGCCAGCTCCGCCTCGTTGGAGGAAGCGTTCCTCCGCATCGCCCGCACGACCGCGAAGGACCTCGTATGAGCACGGCACCGGCACCCGCACGCGCACGCGAGGCGGCGGGCGCGTCGGCGGCCCCGGCCCACTTCGCCGCGCTCTCGCGCACCGAACTCGCCCTGTTCCTCCGCAGCAAGAGCAACCTGTTCAACGTCCTGGTCATCCCGGCCCTGATCGTCATGGGCACCACGACGATCATGAAGCAGTTCGACCTGGAGGGCGCCGGGCTCGCCATGGGCCAGGTCATGATCTCCACCTCGGCCGGCATCGTCCTCGTCATGGCCCTGTACGCGCCCCTCATCGGCATCTACGTCCTGCGCCGCGAGGAGCACGTCCTCAAACGGCTGCGGACCGGAGAGGTGTCCGACGTCGTCATCCTCGCCGCCCCCGCCGTGCCCATGGCCCTGGCCGCGCTCGTCCAGTTCGCCCTGATCGCCGGCGCCGTCGCGGCCATCTCCGGGCTCGGCCTGCCGGCTGCCCCGCACCTGGTGGTCCTCGGCATCCTGCTCGGCACCGTGCTCACCGCCGCAGTCGCCGCCCTCAGCACCGCCGCCGCGCGCACCGCGGAGAGCGCCCAGGGCATCAGCACCATCGGCTTCCTGCTGCTCCTGCTCACCTCGGGCACGCTCGTCCCGCTGGAGACGCTGCCCGGCATCTTCGGCGACGTTCTGCGCTTCTTCCCGCTCACCCCGGTGATCGAGCTGGTCCGCTCCGGCTGGACCGGCCGCGGCGCGGGCCCCACCGACACCCTGGTCTCCGTCGCCACCCTGCTGGCCTGGACCGTGCTCTGCGCCGAGGCCGCCCGCCGCCGCTTCCGCTGGGAGCCGCGCACGTGACGTCCCCCGCAGACGTGACGCCGAGCCCCGAACCGGCCCCGGCCGAGCCCGCCGCGCCCGCCGAGGCACCGGAGGCGCCGGGTTCGGCGCGCTACCAGACCGACGTCCGCCGGGCGACGACGCACACCCGCTGGATGCTCTGCCTGATGCCGTGGCTGCTGCTGGCCTCGCTGCTCTGGCCGCTGCTCGCCCACCTCGACGCGGCGGATGCCGCGGACGCCGCGGACGCGAGCCGGCTGCCCGCCGGGATCGGCTGGGCGGTCGCCGGGGTCACCGCCCTCCAAGGCCTCGGCGCGACCACGGCGATCGCGTACGGGCTCGGCCGGGCGAAGCGCTCGGCCGGCCTCATCGCCGCGATGGCCGCGGTGACCGCACTCGAACTGTCCCTGCTGCCCTGGGCCTACGACACCGGCCTGATCGACCACTCCCGCGGCCTGATCCTGGCCTCCATCACCGTGGCCATCCCGCCGGCCTTCGCGCTCGCCCTGGTGCTCGCGCAACTCCCGTACCTGGCGGTGGCCCTCGCCCAGTCCCTCGCGGCGGGCGCCCTCGCGCTGGCCGCCGACCGAGGCGCCGCCCCGGCCGTACTCGCCTTCACGGTCACCACCTGGGTGGTCATCGGCACGCTGATGCGCTCCTCCGTCTGGTTCCTCGCCGTCCTGTGGCAGCTCAACGCGGCCCGCGAGGCCCGGACCCGGCTCGTCGTCGCGGAGGAGCGGCTGCGCTTCGCCCGCGACCTGCACGACGTCATCGGCCGCAACCTCTCGGTGATCGCCCTCAAGGCCGAACTCGCCGAGCGGCTCGCCGAGAACCCCCGCGCGCGGTCCGAGATGGCCCAGGTGCAGAGCCTCACCCGCGGCCTGCACCACGAGATCCGGGAGGTGGTCAACGGCTACCGCTCCACCGACCTGGCCACCGAACTCCAGGGCGCCCAGGCCATCCTGGAAGCAGCGGGCATCGCCTGCCGGATCCGCCGCACCACCGGATCCGACCTGTCCCACGAAGCGCAGACGGCCCTCGGCTGGGTCGTCCGCGAAGGCGTCACCAACGTACTGCGCCACTCCCACGCCGGTACGTGCACCATCTCGCTCTCCGACACCGGCGACGGCCGCACCCGCCTTGACCTCGTCAACGACGGCACCGGCCACGCCGCCGCCCCGGCCGCTCAGACCGTGCCGCCCCCGGGCAACGGCCTGGCCGGCCTCGTCGAGCGCCTCGCCCCCCTGGGCGGAACCCTGCGCCACGGCCCTTCGGCCGCGCACACCTACCGACTGACCGTGCACCTACCGACAGGGAGCAGCCGATGATCCGCGTCCTCCTGGCCGACGACGAACACCTGATCCGCGGCGCGTTCGCCGCGCTGCTCTCCCTGGAGGAGGACCTGGAGATCGTGGCCGAGGCGGCCACCGGCCCCGATGCGATCGCGATGGCGCTGCACCACAGGCCGGACGTCGCCGTGCTCGACCTCCAGATGCCCGGCAAGGACGGGGTGGCGGTGGTCGAGAAGCTGACGGAGATCCTCCCGAGCTGCAAGACCATGATCGTGACGAGCCACGGTCTGCCCGGCCAGCTCAAGCGCGCGCTCACCCACGGCGTGAAGGGCTTCGTCCTCAAGACGGTCTCTGCCCACGAACTGGCCACCATCATCCGCAGCGTCCACACGGGCAACCGCTACATCGACCCGGTCCTCGCCGCCGACGCCATCAGCGCGGGCGCCTCGCCCCTGAGCGCCCGCGAGGCCGACATCCTCTCGCTCTCCACCGACGGCGCCCCGATCGAAGAGGTCGCCGAACGCGCTGCCCTCGCCCCCGGCACCGTCCGCAACTACCTCTCCTCCGTCACCACGAAGCTGGGCGCCGAGAACCGCCACGCGGCGGCCCACCTGGCCCGCCAACGCGGCTGGATCAACTAGAAGGACACCAAATCACCAGGACAACCTCTGGCCCGCCTCGGCGGTTCGCCGCCTCCAGCACATCGCAGGCGGCGGAGGCCACCGGGAAGGAGGCGTCAGCGGCCACATCTGCCAGCCCCGCACCCCGCAGCAGCCGGGGCAGCTTGCGCCCGTACGCCAGGGCGGCGCCACGAGCGGTCAGCAGCGAACGCGGTACAGCACACAGGGGCGAAGCGGCCCCTCCGGCACGCTCGGGTCCTCGAAGTCGGAGGCCGGATCCCGCGCCATGCCGATCCGGCGCATCACGGCCTGGGAACGGACGTTGGCTGCGGTCGTCGTCGCGATGATCTCCGGCAGCCCGAGGGTCTCGAATCCGAAGGCCAGACAGGCCAGACCGGCCTCGGTGGCGTAACCGTGCCCCCACGCCGCACGCGTCAACCGCCACCCGACGTCCACCCCCGTGAACGGCATGCCCTCGTCCACCACGTCCAAGCCGGCGCGGCCGACGAACTCGCCGCTCTCCCGCCGTTCGAGCGCCCACCACCCGAAACCCCGCTCGTCGAACTCGGCCTGCATGCGCGCCGCCACGGCATCGCTCTGCTCCCGCGTCAGCAGCTCCCCCAGGTGCTCCCGCACGTCGGGGTCGGCGTTCATCGCCGCCCACGGTTCGAGGTCGGACTCCCGCCACGGGCGGAGCAGAAGGCGATCGGTACGCAGCTCTGGCATAGCGCCAAGCCAACGCCCGCACGCGCCGGATGTCGACCGGATTGATCGATCGAGTGCTGCCAAATAAAACGAATGGTGCTAGCGTCATTGGCATCATGCTGCTGAGGCTGAACATCGCGGACAACCGCCCCCTCCACGAACAGGTGGCCGGCGCCATCCGGCGCGCCATCGCCGAGGGGGAGTGCGGGCCGGGTGACCGGCTGCCACCCGCGCGGGAGTTGTCACAGGCGCTGGGCGTCAACGCCAACACCGTCCTACGGGGCCTGCGTGCACTGCGCGACGAAGGCCTGCTGGAGTTCCGGCGCGGCCGCGGGGTCACCGTGGCCGGCGGGGCGGACGGACGATCGGCGCTGCTGGTGCGCGTACGGGAACTGGTGGCCGACGGCGCGCGCCTGGGGTACGGCAAGGCCGATCTCATAGAGATGATCGAGGAGGCACAGTGAAAGACCGTGGGGGATTAAAGAACCGGGCTGCGTGGGGGATGACCGCCTGGGCGGCCGGGATCCTCGCGCTGCTCGTGGCGCTGCCACTGGCGGCGCGCAAGGGTTTCCGGGACCGACTGGCCACGCACTGGGGGGCCTTCGGCCAACCCGACGGCTCGCTTCCGCTCTGGGCGGCCGTCCTGCTGCCGGCTGCGGTCTGGATCGTCCTCGTCACCGGCGCCGTGTTCTGGCGGGCGGCCCGCCGGTGGCGCGCAGCGGTGCTGGTCTCGTGCGGGGTGCTGCTGGCGGGGGAGCAGATCTCGATCGTACGGGCGAACCTCCACCACGCCGACTGGCGCGACGCGGACTCGGTCACCGTCGGGGCCGTGGTCACGGTCGTCGCGGCATCGGTGGCCGCCTTCGCGGTCATGCTGGCGAGCCGCCGGCCCACCGCCCCCGCCTCGCCCGCCCAGGGCCCCCGCATGGACATCCCCGCAGGTGAACGCCGTGTGTGGCTCGCCCGCACCACGAACCCGTGGCTGACCCTCCTCGCGGCGGCCACCGGACTCGTCGCTCTGACCGCCCTTCTCGCCGGGACCGGCGGCGATCCGACGAAGCCGATGTGGCTGCTGATCGTGCCGTTCGCGGCGGCCTCGATGGGGGTGCTGGTCTCCTCATCGGTACGGGTCCGGATCTCCGAGCCCGGCCTGGACGTGGCCTTCGGCCCCCTCGGCTGGCCGGTACGGCGCTGGGCCGCCGCGGACATCGAGTGGGCCCGCGCCGAGAACCGCACCCCGGCGCAGGTCGGCGGCTGGGGCTACCGACTCAGCGGCCTGGGCACGACGGTGATGCTGCGCAGCGGCGAATGCCTGGTGATCCGCTCCAAGGGCAAGGACTTCGCCGTCTCGGTGGACGACGCCGAACGCGCCGCGGCCCTCCTGAACTCCCTGAGCGCCCCGCACACCGACCGCCCCTGACCCCGCGGCGCACAGGAGCGCGTGATCTTACCGATTGCTTACGAGGCCTCTCCGCGACGCCCGTTGACCGCGGTCCGCGCCTAGCGTGATCGGTACACCTCCTGAGCTCGAAGGACGAGAAGATGACTGTTGGGGCCGTTGAAACGCTTCCGGTGTGCGCCTACCCGGACTGCAACCACCACGCCGAAGCACCGACGCCGGACGACCCGGCGCCCCGCTACTGCGCCCACCCGGACCACAACGCACTCGGCGCCTTCCGCAGGTTCCGCGCGAAGCGACAGGAGCGCAAGGAGGCCAAGAAGGCGGCGAAGGCGACGACGCAGCCCGCACCCGCTCCCCAGCTCGCGCAGGAGATGACCGAACCCGCGGTCCGACAGGAGCCCGGAACCCGCGAGGACCTCCTGGCCCTGATGTCCCGGCTGGTCACGGACCTTCCGGTCTACATCGAAGAGCTGGCCATCATCACCGACTCGGTCGCCGCGGAGGCACGCATCGAAACGGTGACCAAGGCCTCGGCCCAGCGGACGCTGGCCGCCGAACAGCGCACCGCCCTGGCGGAGGAGGCCGCGGAGCAGGCCATCGCCGAACTGGACAAGGCCAAGCAGGGCTTCGAAGAGGAGACGGAGCGGATCCGCAAGGAAACCGCGCAGCAGGTGGCCGACGTCGAGTTCGTACGGGCCGAGCTCGAACGCTACCGCGAGCGCGTCGCCCACCTGGAGGAGCGTCTGGACACGGTCCGAGAAGAGGCCGACACGGCCCGCCGCGAGCTCGCCCTCGATCTCGAACGCCACCGCACGGAGCACGCGGCCTGCCCCCTCCCCGCCCAACCCCCGCAGACGATGTAGCGGCCCGAGCCCTGCTCGACACGCGGCCGCCGCGCGTTCCGTGAGGACGGCCGGTGCTCACCGGGTACGGAAACTGCCGCTGTACACGTCCGTACGGTTCTGCGGCGCTCCGGAGTGGGCCTCGGTCAGCACCGCCCGTACTCCCTTGCCGTCCGCCACCAGGCCTTGGTAGTCGCCGAGGAAGTAGCCCCCGGCGAAGGGCGCTTGCAGCCAGTCGAAGACCCGCGAGATCTGTCGTTCGCTCCGGCGCTGCGGATCTCCGTGCGGCAGCGTGGCCAGCTGGTAGGCGGTGGGCAGGGTGGTGGTGTTGCCGGGCTTGAGGAAGCGCAGGTCGTAGTAGGTGAGCGCGACCGTGCCCCGCTCGTCGACCGCGACCGACGGGGAGAAGGCCGGCGTGCCCGCCGGGCTGATCAGCTCCGGGGTCCCCCAGGTGCGTCCGCCGTCGGTGGAGCGCACCAGCTGGACGGAGTCGAACCGGCCGCCCGAGAAGTCCGAGCCCTCGTAAGCCATGTACAGCGTGCCCGTCTTCGGGTCGATGGCCGGGCTGGGCAAGGTGGCCGCGGCACGCAGCAGCTTGGTGGGATCGTTCGGGTCGACCTCCGGTACGGAGGTGTCCCGGGCCACGGTGACCGGAGCGCTCCAGGTCTCGCCGGCGTCAGTCGAGGTGACCACCGCGTAGTGGGCTTCGACGACGGTGCTCAGGTCGTCGGAGTGGGTGATCCGGTCGAAGAAGTCGTACAGGGCGCCGGTCCGCCGGTCGACGACGATCACATGGCCGATGGTCTGCGTGTTGGGCACGGCGCTGGTGTCGACGAAAGGCCGGCCCTCGCTCCAGCTGCGGCCGCCGTCGCGGGTGACGGAGATGTAGCCCGGACCGTCGAGGGAGCTGGGGCCGGGCGGGTCGTTGTCGAGGCGGTTCCAGACCTGGTAGGCGGTGCCCTTGCGGACGGGGTCGGCGGTGAGCGAGGGCTTGTCGTTGAAGAACGGCTGCTCGTCGACATGCGTGGTGGTGACGTTCTGCCAGGTGCGGCCACCGTCGCGGGACGTGGCGGCCAGCAGGGCACTGCGCGTGCTCCTCGTGAAGTCGACGCCCTCCCCGCCGGCGTAGACGGTGCCGTCCGGTCCGGTGCTCACCCAGGGGTCGGAGGCGCGTTCGAAGTCCGCGCCGCCCGGGGCGCACAGGCTGAACGGCAGCGTGCTCAGACGGAAGGTACGGCCGTCCGTGGTCCAGCTGGCCGCCAGGCCACGGGCGCCGCCGTCGTTCCAGCGGTCCTGCTGGAACACCGTGACCACGCGCTTCGGGTCGCGCGGATCGACGGACAGGTACGGCTCGACCTCGGTGCCCGGATAGACGACGCTGTCGGGCGAACTCGCGCCGATGGTGCAGTCCGCGTACGGGTCGCGGTGGGACACCTTGACCAGCGGTGACCCGCCGTCGTGGCTCAGGTCTGCTGCCGCGGGCGTCGCGCCGGTGACCGTGGTGAACAGGAGCGCGGCGCTGGCGACAGCGGTCACGGACGGGAAGACGCGCATGCGGGATCTCCTCCGGGCCTCGGCGGCCGGGGTACGGGCAGCCGGTATCGGGGCGGCGTGGGGCGCGGAGACATACCGGAACGCGGGGGTGGGACGACTCCGCCTGATCCTCTTCGGTGTCCTGGCCGGCGCTCTTGATGGGCCGGACGGCGGATTCCTCCTCCGGCATCGTCGCGGAGCACGGCGGGACGACCGCCGGTGCACCGCGCGTACCGAGGATCGGCTCCAGCGGTTCGCGCAGGTCCGGGCGGGGGCCAGGTTCACCCGGACGACTGGCACCGCCGGGGAAGCGTCACGGTTCCGGGCCGCTGCTCGAAGGTGTCCATGACCAGCCACTCATCCAGCTCGGGGTCGTAGAGGTTCTGGACACCGAACTGCAGCACCTGCCAGAAGGTTCCCCGATTGTCCTCGTCGACGTACACGTCACCCAGCGCGAGCGGCAGACGCGGATGGTTTCCGGGAGGCAGCTGCGGCAGGACCACGCCCACCCTCCAGTGGTTCACCCGCCGCTGCGGGTGGGTGCGCCGCAGGGTCTCCGGCCCGACGAACCGGGCCTTCTCGAACAACTGGTTCAGCGCATCCAGGTCGAAGTCCGGGATGCGTGAACAGGGATGCTCGTTCAGACCGGGCCATTTGTACGTCAGCGTGTAGAGCGTGCCGCGGTAGATCAGATTGGTGAACCAGATCGGGTACTGAGGTCCTCCCGCGACCATCTGGCTCTCACCGTCGCGCCCCTCCCAGGTGAACGGCACGGTGATGCCCAGGTCCCGGACGATCCACTTCCCCTTGCCGCGGAAGTCGCGGGGAAGTCGAGGGGGAGGCGGCGTCGGGGAAGCGTCCTGCCGCGCGGCCACCGTCCCGAACAACGGCGCGGCCCCGCTCCGAGGCTCACTGCCGACCGGGGGCGGAGCCGCCAGAACAAGGGCGACCACTCCGGCAAGAGCGGCCGACGTGGCCGTCTTGCGTGTGCCTTTCCAACCCATGGTCTCCCTCGGCTGTCGCATAGGCGCCGTCACGGTGCGGGGACACAGTCCCCGGAACCAAAGATTCCGAAACCGGCGACTCCGGGTGGCGCACGTCCAGTGGACTCATCCGCCGAAACCGGCCGGGAACCCACGCCACCCACGGGCGAGCCGGATGCGAACTCCGACGCAAGATCTGCACCAACGTGGAGTCAGACCAGCTCGACGAATACCAGCCCGCACCGCGAAGGACTTCTTCCACCTCGACCGACCAGCCGTGCGTTCCCGGCGTCTGGCCCGCCAGCTGGCTGCGCACCAGGCGCGCGGTAGAAGGTTGCAGCTTCTGCGGGATCGGCTGTCGCCAGTACGACGTGGCCTTCACGGACTGGGTGAGCCAGGACCAGGTATGCGTCGGGAGCAGCGAGCATTGCCGGGAACGGCTCCCGGCCCCACTCTTCCCAAGTACCGGACACGGATACGTTGAGCTGGTTCATCGAGAACCACGGATACATGCCGCGCAGCATGGGCTCGCTCATCGCGGACTGCAGCAGCAATCCCACGGAGGGCGAAGGCCGATCGTCCTCCGGGCGAAGGGTAGCTGTCCAAGGCCTCGGCCCAGGCCTGGTCGCAACTGCGCCGCGCGCCATGAGATTGCATCCCTCGACGATGCGGCAGCTTCTTCCTTGTGCGCGCCTGTTGGCGCTGGACTCAGCGCGGCCGGCTGCTGCTCGATGGTCTCCGGCACCGGCCGCGTGAATGGCAGCCTTTCGAGTTTCCCGACCCGCCGAGCAGTCGTCGTAACGGGTCTCTCATGCATCGTGGCACCGGGCGGATGGAATGCCGATCCTCCCGCCACGAGGCTCCGAGATGCGGTAGGGGAACTGGCCAGGTCAGCGCGCACCAGCGACCAGGGGCGACGGCCCGTGGTTGTCTGTCTTGGCCCATCGAGTCATCTGGCGGTGACGTTCTGATGCGGTGCATTCGGTGTCAGCGGCGTGGGGTGTTGCCGGCGGCCGGGGTCGTGCGTGGAGCGCGGACAGGCGGGCGCAGGCCCTGTGGGCTGGCGGCGGCTGGGCGACCTCCACGATCGCCCAGTTCCTGGAATCCTGGGAGAGCTGGCTGGGCTTCTCGCTCGGTACGGAGCTGTCGGGCGCCCTTCCCGCCGAACCGGTGAGACTGCACAGTACCTAAACCCAAAAGTTGATCCGCACCACACTTTGAAGCGGATCCCGTCTTCGGTCCTGCCGGGGAGGTTGCGGAGTCGGCGGGATTCGAACCCGCGGACCGGGGAGGCAGGCCCGCCCCAGTACCCGGTCAGTCGACGCAAGAAGGGCCTTTCTCACGCCGATCGCAATGGACCGCTCTGCCACGACTCCGCAACCAGCGGGAGCCGCTGCTCCCGCTCTGAAGACGATAGGAACACCATCCCGGCAGAGCCAACCGTTTTCCTCCGCATGGCCGGCCCGGAAGCTCCGCAACCCAGCCCCGCCACCCCTCCTCTTGCCGGCACCCGCAGAGCGAAGCGAACCGGTCCAACGGGCCGGAGGAGGCCGGACCCGTGAATCGGGGTCACTCAACAAGGGGGTGGTAGCCCTCATTGCCGTGGGGGATTGATGCGTTTTTTGATGGTGATGGCGATGGCCACTGTGAGGGTGATGATGATTCCGCAGAGGAGGAGCGCGCCGAGTAGGCAGCCGAGCGTGCGGGTAGCTGCCCAGATTAAGTCTTCTTCTGTGAACGTCACGAAGGCTCCCTGTCCGGAGTCGGGCTGTCTCGTGGTCTGGAGAGTCTGCCCGGTCGTTATCGAATCGGTCCCGGTACGGCAGCTTCCGTTGCTGGCAGCTGCCTACGGACCGGGATGGGGAGCGGAGAGGACCCGTCCAACGGGCGGTAGCCCAGACCCCGCGAAACGGGGTCACCCAGGCCGGTGCTGACCGGCCCAGGTCCTGAGTACAGATACTCAGGACCTGGGCCGGTCGGGCTGCGAGCCTCGGGTGCATGAGCAAGATCTACGGGGTTTTGGCGGGAAGCGCGGTTGCTGGTGCGGTCACGGGCTGGATGGCCAGGGTTTTGTGGCTGTGGTCGATTGCGGAGGGCGAGCGTAGTTGCGCGGACAGCGTGGCGCTGTGTTTCTCCCTCTTTCCGTTTGCGGGCATCGGGTTGTGGGTGGTTCTGGCTGTGCCGGTGCTTTTGCTGGCTCTGTGGTTGCTGGATGTACGGCCGTTGAAAGCGATGGTCACCGCGTCGTTCGCTCTGCAGTGGTTCATCATCGTCGTTCTCGCGGGCCTTTCGCGGCGGGACCTCCCTGAGTCCATGGCCTTGAATGTGGGGGCCATGGCGGTGGGCCCGGTCCTTGTCGCGCTCTGTGCGGATCCGGTGCGGCGCAGGGCGGGGCTGGTCGCCGTGGGCGTGCTGGTGACGGTGTCTCTCTTTCTGGTCTGGTTTTCCATCCACGTGAGCGGATACTTCCTCTGAAGGCCGAGCCGCGCCTCCCCGCCGTCAGCCGCCTGTGGACCAGGGGTGGAGGAGCGGCTCGGATACGCCCAACGGGCTGGAGGCCCGGACCCCGTGAAACGAGGGCACCTTCCCGCGCGGAGCGCGGGACCCCTGAGGCTGGCGAAGCCGGCCCGCTCCGGTGGAGCGCAGGACTCCGGCCCGAGGGGTCCCGTTCCGGTCCCGTGGGTCGAGTCTTGGTGGTTCAGGCTTCGATTCGTGTCCAGGTATCGCCGCCGCGGAGCCAGAGGGAGCCGTCGCGGCCCTGGGCGCAGCGCATGACTACCGGCCCCGGCAAGTGGAGTTTCTCCTGGGCGGTGATCACCCAAGCGTCGTTGACGAGCTCTGCGCGGCTCACTTCGACGTCGGGGCGATTGTGGAACCGGTGGGTGAGGAGCATCCGGGTGCCGCGGACCGCGATGCCGTCGGTGTCCTTGAGGGGGTTGCGGTAGCTGGTGATGTCGCCGGTGGTGGGATCGACTCGGGACAGGAAGGCACCCTTGTGGCTGTACCAGGCGAGCCAGACCACGTCGCCTTCGGTGGCGGCAGCGCTTCCACCTAGGGGCCATACGGGTAGCCGCCCCTGGGGACTCCAGGTGTGGTCGCCGTCGGTGTTCCAGCGGGCCAGGCCGGCGATGGTCTCCGGGTGGTTTCCGTAGATGCCCTCGTCGCCGTATGAGGTCCAGATGTCGCCGTTGTGGTCGGTGATGATGTAGTCGATGTCGTCGCCGATGCAGAAGTGACTCACTGGGTATCCCCCGGGCGAGTAGACAACTGTGTTCCTCTCCCAGACCCCGTCCAGGCCTTGGCGTGTACGGCCTGACGCCAGCAGAAACCGTGACCACGAGAGCAGGGCCAAGTGGCTGGTCCATGCGGGTATGCCGGCTACGGGTGTCCGGTGTTCCACCCCGCCCGAGACCACGACCAATATGCCGTCACAGGGAGCCGCCACGCTCCATCCGACCCATCCCTTGATATGCGGGGACCGGCGCAGATTCTGTTCCTGGATAAGCATCACCGCGAGTTCGTTGTGCGGTCCGACGCTCCAGCACAGAGCCCGCCATCCAGCTCGGGCGTCCTCGGGGGGCAGGCTCCACACGACGGGCAGTTCGCCAGCAGTCATCGGCATTCACCTTTTGGACTCCGGGCCCCAACGGCACCCGAAGAGATCCACGTTACGGGCACGGCGCGCAACGTTTCGACCGGCTCCCCGCCCAGTGCACTCGGCAAGCCAGCGCAGCGGAGTGGACCTCAACGGCCCGGTAACAGGCGACAATGCCAGGTCAGGACACCTGTCACCGGATGGGACGGGTGCTGAAAAATTCAGTTGGCCAGGTATGGCAGTGGGAGGCAACAGGGGCTCGTGACAGTTTTTGGTATGTGCGAGGACCCAGATATGGGGGAGCGGAGCGGATCCGCCTAATGGGCCGTCGGCCCGGATCCCGTGAAACGGGGTCACCCAGGCCTGCGGAGCAGGCCGTTCGGGGTGGAGCGAAGCGGGGCCCCCGAACCAGTCCGGAGCGAAGCGGGGGGACCCTATTACGCGATCGGGTCGATGATGATGTCTTCGACGGAGATGACGCACTTGGAATCGGTTTTGGATTCCTTGGTGCCGCCTTCAGCGTTGGTCTGCCAGGTGCCGTAGTAGGTGAAGCCGGCCTTGCACTTGACCTTGGCCCGCCAGGTGACGTTCATGGTGCCGGTGCAGCTGAGTGCTCCGTTGCCCGCGGCGTCTGCGGTGGCGCGGCAGTCCAGGGTGCCGTAGCGGAACTGTCCACCCGGGGCGACGGCCCAAGCGGCGGGAGCCATGAGGACCATGGTCGTGGCGAGAGCGGTGCCGGCAACAGTGAGCCTTTGGATGGCATGCCGCCTTCTCTCTTGATGTGACAGTTGCTTGAAAGTGCCGGGGGTGTCGCAAGGAGGGTTCTCCCAGCACAGGGCGGGCTCGGTTTCGGTCTCTACTTGGATGCGGTTTCGAAGCCGGTGTGGGCCTGTGCCTGGTCCCAGGGGATGGGGAGTTTGGCGGGCTTGAGGAAAAGGCGGGCGTTGCTGACCCAGTTGTTGAGGTTCTTGGTGCCCCTGTAGGCCAGGACGATGGACCTGGTGTGCTTGTTGGTGGTGAGGAAGCTCTTGGTCGTGAAGTCGGGCTGGCCCGCCAGGGGAAGCATGAGCTGTTCCAGAGGGGTGGGGACGGGTGAGGCGCTGGCGGGCGCGGAGAAGGCTCCCAGGAGTGCGGCGGCCCCGAGGGCGGTGGCGAGAGCATGCTTGGTGTTCATGCCTGGCCAACGATCTTGAACGATGGCGGTCACGACAGGATGTCCCCGCTACTGCTGGCGCCTGCGGAGCGGGCTTGGTCTTGGAGGCGGAGCCGGAAGGACCCAGAGTGGGGAGCGGCTCGGATCCGCACAACGAGCCAGCGGCCTGGACCCCGTGAAACGGGGTCACCTTTGGCCGCGGAGCGGCCCGTCCGAAGCGAAGCGAGGTCCCCGAACCCGTCCGAAGGGCCGGTCCTGGCTCGGCGAAGCCGAGCCCCGTCGGGCGCAGCGAGGCGATTCTCTCCTGAGCGCGCAGTGCTCAGGAACCCGTAGCGAAGCGGAGGGTTAGCCCCCGAAGTGATGATCTGCGTTTGTTCGTCAGTGGTGTTTTGGTGTCAGTGGTTCGGTGTGGGGTTGTCTCTGGTTAAGGGTGTGCTCCTTGCAGGTCGCTCTGGCCAGGGTGTCTTGGCCTTGGACGGGTTCCGGTGGTTGGTCGCATAGGCTGTGTGTACCGCGGCGGGGGCTGTAGCGCAGAGGTTGACGCGCCCTTCTCGACAAGGGGGGATGACGCCGGTTCGAATCCGGTCTGTTCCCCGCCGTGCGTATCCAGCTCACTGCTGGCGACTGCTGGCGAAGCGGTCCTTGGACTGGGGTAGTGAAGCGGGGGCAGTCAGGCCTGAAGCGCAGGCCGTTCGGCGGATACCTTGCCCCGTTCTACTGCCGGCGGCCCGCGTCAGCGAGCCCTTGGTCCTGGGGGCGAAGCCGGAAAGACTGAGGGTGGGAGCGAAGCGGACTCCCAAGGGGACGTAAGCCCAGACCCCGTGAAACGGGGTCACTTCCCGCGCGCAGCGCGGGAATCCCTGGGGCTGCGAAGCAGCCCCGCTCCGGGTGGAGCGCAGCGGAACCCGGAGCTAGTCCGGAGCGAAGCGCAGGACTCCGGCCCGAAGGGCCGGCCATAGCTCGGTGATGATCTGCATTTGTTTGTCAGT
>NZ_LGDB01000244.1:0-28243 GCF_001279655.1 Streptomyces sp. WM6372
GGCAGGAGCCGCGGGGGCGGGAGCGTGAAATCCCGGCCGGGGGTGTGGTCAAGGCAGGCCCGAGGGCCCGCCCTCCCCGTCTCCCGACAGCCCGTCACGGGCCCGACCGCCTCATGGGTCACCGGTCACTACAGGTAAGAGGGTCCACAGGCCACACCCCGACATCAAACCGGCATCGACCACGGTCACGACCGACAGACGGCCCACTGGTGTCCGACAACCCGACACGGGCCCGACCGCCTCATAGGCCACCGGCCACTACAGGTAAGAGGGTCCACAGGCCACACACCCACATCAGACCCGCATCGCCCACGGTCACAACCGACAGACGGCCCACTGGCGTCCGACCGCCTCATGGGTCGCCGGTCACTACAGGTAAGAGAGTCCACAGACCGCACACGGACATCAGACCGGCATCGACCATGGTCACAACCAACAGACGGCGGACTGGTGCAGGCAGGCGGGACGGGACGACGGACGGGGCGTCGTAAGGCGCGGGAAGGACGGGCGGCAGGCCGCGTCCGGCGTCAGGCCCGGCGGGCAGGGGCGGCTTCGGGCCTGCCTGTGGGGTCGTGCCCCGCACTCCACCGGCACCGCCCCGCCGCAGCCACTGCCATCAGCACCGCCCGCCACGACAGGCCACCATCCGGGCAACGCCCACCGTCCCGGCAACGCCCACCATCCCGGCAAAGCCCGCGGTCAGGCGGTCAGTAGCCCCGCCGGCCAGCCGGTCAGCGCCCCGCCAACCAAGCGGTCAGCGCCCCCGCCGTCAGGCGGTCGGGCCCCGGCAGTCAGGCGGTCGGCCCCGGCAGCCAGCCAGTCGGACCCCGGCAGCCAGCCGGCCGGGCCTCCGCAGCCAGCCAGTCGGACCCGGCGGTCAGTCGGTCAGCGGCCGCGGAGTCTGCGGACCAGGATGCTCGCGTCTCCGCGGGACTCCAGGTCCGCGAGCACGACCGCCACCGCCTCGCGGACGATGCGGCCGCGGTCCACGGCCAGCCCGTGCTCGCCGCGCAGCACCAGCCGCGCGTGCTCCAGGTCCATGAGCTCCTCGGCGGAGACGTAGACCGTGATCTTCTCGTCGTGCCGTTCGCGCCCGCTGGGCCGGCGGTTCGCCCCGCGGCCCTGGCCCTTGCCCCGCCGGGGCTCCGGGCTGACAGAACCTTCCTGCGGGCGCCGGGGGCCCACCACCGACTCCGCGGCGGCCGTCGCGGCCTCCCGGCTGCGGCCCTCGCCCGCCGTGCCCTCCGCCGACGCCGCCGCGTGCTCCCCGGCGGACGACTCCTCCGGACCCCGCCTCGGCGAGGACGACTGGAGCGCCATCCCCCCGGTCGTACGGAACAGTTCGTCGGCTCCGGGCAGACTCACTCGGCGTGACACCGGGCGAGCACCTCCCTGGCCAGCTGGCGATAGGCGGCGGCCCCGACGGAGTTGGAGGCGTACGTGGTGATCGGCTCACCGGCGACCGTGGTCTCCGGGAAGCGCACCGTGCGGCCGATGACCGTGTGGTAGACGTGGTCGTCGAAGGCCTCGACGACGCGCGCCAGCACCTCGCGGCTGTGCACCGTACGGGAGTCGTACATCGTGGCGAGGATGCCGTCGAGTTCCAGCTCGGGGTTGAGCCGCTCCTGCACCTTCTCGATGGTCTCGGTCAGCAGTGCCACACCGCGCAGTGCGAAGAACTCGCACTCCAGCGGCACGATGACCTTGTGAGCCGCCGTCAGGGCGTTCACGGTCAGCAGGCCGAGCGAGGGCTGACAGTCGATCACGATGTAGTCGTAGTCGGCCATCAGGGGCTTCAGCGCCCGCTGCAGCGTCGACTCTCTCGCGACCTCGCTGACCAGCTGCACCTCGGCGGCGGACAGGTCGATGTTGCTCGGCAGCAGGTCCATGTTGGGGACCGCCGTCTTGAGCAGCACCTCGTCGGCCGACATGCCCCGCTCCATGAGCAGGTTGTAGACCGTCAGGTCGAGTTCCATCGGGTTCACGCCGAGGCCCACGGACAGCGCGCCCTGCGGGTCGAAGTCGACGAGCAGCACGCGGCGCCCGTACTCGGCGAGCGCCGCACCCAGGTTGATGGTCGACGTGGTCTTGCCCACGCCGCCCTTCTGGTTGCACATCGCGATGATCTTCGCCGGACCGTGGTCGGTCAGCGGACCCGGGATCGGGAAGTACGGCAGCGGCCGTCCGGTCGGGCCGATCCTCTCCCGGCGCTGGCGGGCAGCGTCGGGGGCGAGGGTGGCCGCGTACTCGGGGTCGGGCTCGTACTCCGCGTCCGGGTCGTAGAAGTGCCCTTCGGGCACGTTTTCGTAGTCGGCGAAACCCACGGGCTTTTCGCCGCTCAGGTCGCCGGCCCTGGAGTTCACGTCTAGGCCGTCCATGCTCTTTTGGGGCGTCGTCATGTGCTGGTGGTTTGCGAAGGTGCGGACCGCGACGGAGCCGACCGCTTCGAGCCCGCCGGATCCTTGGCCCCGGTCTGGCGTCCCTGCTCGACCACCCCCGGGAGCAAATGTCGACTCATTCACAAGTCGTCTTACCTCCTCGGACGTGACCAGGACACTTATCGATAGGTCAGCGTGGCACCATGCCGACGGTTGGCGACTCTATGGCGTGTCACCACTCAGCGGCAACACAATCCGTCGGACCGGCAACGATGTGTCGGCAACCGAACACCACTCTGTCAAGGGCGTCCGGGCCGTCACCGCGAAGTTTCGCGGGTGTGCGAAAGGGTTAAAGGGTTACGTTCGAGGCGAGTTGAGCCGTGCGCGCCCGCACCCCGCAAACGCCTCCGGCCGGACCTTGGGGGCAAGGTCCGGCCGGATACGTGAGATTGACGTCAGTCGTTGACGGGGTCTGACCGATCAGCCGAGCAGCGTGCTCAGCTCAAGGGTCGGCAGGCCGTGCGCCTCGGCGACCGGACCGTAAACGACCTGGCCCTCATGGGTGTTGAGGCCCAGCGCGAGCGCGGGGTCACGGCGCAGCGCCTCGACCCAGCCGAGGTTCGCGAGCTGCACGATGTAGGGCAGCGTGGCGTTGGTCAGCGCGTAGGTGGAGGTGTTCGGCACCGCGCCCGGCATGTTGGCGACGCAGTAGAAGACCGAGTTGTGGACCTGGAAGGTCGGCTCGGCGTGGGTGGTCGGACGGGAGTCCTCGAAGCAGCCGCCCTGGTCGATCGCAATGTCGACAAGGACACTTCCGGGCTTCATCTTGGCGACGAGCTCGTTGGTGACCAGCTTCGGGGCCTTCGCACCCGGGATCAGGACGGCGCCGATGACGAGGTCGGCCTCGACGACGGCCTTCTCCAGCTCGTAGGCGTTGGAGACGATCGTCTTGATCTTCGTACCGAAGATCTTGTCGGCCTCGCGGAGCTTGTTGATGTCCTTGTCGAGCAGGGTCACGTGGAAGCCCATGCCGATGGCGATCTGCGCGGCGTTCCACCCGGAGACGCCGCCGCCGATGACCACGCACTCACCGGCGTGGGTGCCGGGGACGCCGCCGGGGAGCACGCCGCGGCCGCCGGCCGAGCGCATCAGGTGGTAGGCGCCGACCTGCGGGGCCAGGCGGCCCGCGACCTCGGACATCGGGGCGAGCAGCGGGAGCGCGCGGTTGGCGAGCTCGACCGTCTCGTACGCGATGGCGGTGGTGCCGGACTCCAGGAGGGCGTCCGTGCACTCGCGGGAGGCCGCGAGGTGCAGGTAGGTGAAGAGGGTCTGGTCCTTGCGGAGGCGGTGGTACTCCTCGGCGATGGGCTCCTTGACCTTCAGCAGCAGGTCGGCGGTCGCCCAGACCTCGTCCGCGGTACCGAGGATCTCGGCGCCGGCGGAGACGTACTCAGCGTCCGTGATCGAGGAGCCGACACCGGCGTTCTGCTCGATGAAGACCTGGTGGCCGCCTCGGACCAGCTCATGCACGCCGGCGGGCGTGATGGCGACCCGGAACTCGTTGTTCTTGACCTCGCGGGGGATGCCGACCTTCATCGTCGATCACGGTCCTTGGCTCAGGGGATTTTTCGGGGCACTTCCATACATACCCGCCCACAAGAACGCGCAACGGGATGCACCACGGGATGTCGTGGTGAAGCCAGTCTAATGAAGGACGACGCGCTGTCTAGCCTTGCAAACCAATAATCTCAGTCGGAACCACTACGGATTTCGCAGGCTGCGGGGTCGTCTCCCAGCAATCTGTCGGCCGCGGACCGGTGCAGCCTTGCCGCGGCCGGGTCGCCGAGCCGGTCGAGGGTGTCGGCCAGACGCACCTGGAGCGCGGCCTGAAGCCGCAGGTCTCCGGCCCGGCGCGCGAGCTCCACCGCCTCGCGGCAGGTGTGCAGCGATTCCTCGGGCCGCCCGGCGTACTCCTGGATTCGCGCCATCTCGCTCAACGCCTTTGCCTGGCCGGGGACATCGGCCAGTTTCCGGTACCCCGCGGCGGCGGTCCGCCAGCTGCGCAGGGCGTCCCCGTAGCGGCCCGCGTACGTGTGCACGTTGCCGAGCCGTCCGTACAACCGGGCCTCGTCCGCCCGCTCCCCGCGCGCGAGGGCCTGGGACAGGGCCCGGCCGAACCAGTCGGCGGCCCGGTGCCAGTCCGCGAGCTCCTGGTAGGCGCCGCCTACGGATTCCATCGCGCGGCCCGTCGCGTACGGGTCGTTCGCCGCCCGTCCCGCGTCCAGCGCGGCCCGGTAGCGCTCCAGCGCCTCCTGGGTGCGGCCGGTCTCGGCGTCCAGGTCGGCCAGGTTCAGCAGGGCCGCGGCCTGCTCCCGGTGCAGGCTGCGGCGCTCGGCCACGTCCAGGACCAGGCGGTGCAGCCCGTACAGCTCGGGGGCGGCCTCGGCGGTGCCGCGGTGCTCCGCGAGGGCCCGTACGAGGGCTGCGACCAGCCGGCGGGCCAGGGTGTCCAGCCCGCCGTCGGCCACGG
Source organism: Streptomyces sp. WM6372 (assembly GCF_001279655.1). Lineage (NCBI taxonomy): Bacteria > Bacillati > Actinomycetota > Actinomycetes > Kitasatosporales > Streptomycetaceae > Streptomyces > Streptomyces sp. WM6372. The sequence continues at coordinate 4,909 of NZ_LGDB01000244.1, forward strand.
CCAGGGCGGCGGCCGCCGACAGCGCCGGCAGCCGGGTGTCGAGCCAGGTGGCGGCGGCCCGCCGGTCGGGGAAGCGCAGCGCGCGCGGCAGTCCGTCCAGCACCTCCCGTACGTCCGCCTCGTCCGGCCCGTCGACCCCGCTCTCGTCGGACCGGGCCATGACCCGGCAGGAGTGCAGCAGGCGTACGGTCCGCTCCAGCATCCGGGCCCGGGCCAGCTGGACCTCGGCGGCGCGCTCCTTGGTCTCCAGCAGGGCCTGGAGCAGCGGCACGAGGCAGCCGGGCAGCTGGAAGAGCCCGTCGGAGGCATGGCGCAGGAGCCCCAGCCCGGCGAAGTCCTCCAGGGTGGACTGGGCGGCGGCCACGGAGCAGCCGGCGAGGGCGGAGGCGGTGTGCGAGTCGACGATCCCGGCGGGGGCGAGCGGCAGCAACCGGAGGGTGCGCTGGGCGGGCTGCGGCAGGGACTCGTAGACGAGCCGGAAGCCGCGGCCGAGCGGGCCGTCGGTGCCGGGCGGCATGTCGTGGAGCTGCTTGGCCACGTCGGAGACGGCGGCCTTGGGGTGCGCGGCGAGCCAGCCGCCGACCAGGGCCAGCGCGGCGGGCTGCCCCCCGCACTCCTCGGCGAGGGCCTCGGCGGCGCGCGGGTCGACGGCGATCCGGGTGTCCCCGATGCGCTGGGCGAGCATCTGGACCCCGGAGGGGGTGTCGAGCCCGCCGAGGGTGCAGGGGCGGACATCCGGAATCCCGGTGAGCGGCCCCTCGGCAGTGATGACGACGAGGCATTCGGGGGTGTCCGGCAGCAGGGCGTCGACCTGGTACGGGTCGACGGCGTCGTCGACGAGCAGGATCGCCTTGCGGTGGGCGAGGGCGGCGCGCAGGGCGGAGCTGAGCTCGTCCTCGGCGGCGCCGGGGGGCGTGGGCTCGCCGAGCCCCTCCAGCAGGGTCCGGATCGCCCGCTCGGTGGTGACGCTCTGCCCGCCGGGGGAGGTGAGGCGGGTGCGCAGGACCCCGTCGGGGTAGTCCTCGCCGACCTCGCGGACGAACGCCTCGGCGAGGGCGGTGCGGCCCGACCCCGGCCGCCCGGCGACGAGCAGCACGCGGGCCCGGGGCGCCTTGGCCTTGCGTCCCGAGAGGGTGTCGAGCCCGGTCCGTGCGATGTCCTCGCGCAGCTCCTTGAGCTCACGCCGCCGCCCGACGAAATCCGTCACGGATCCGCTCCTCTCCCTGCCTTCGGGTTGCGAGCGTAGTTCACGCAGAGCGACGACCCGTGTGGAGCGCGGCGGACACATCGCCCAATCGGATCAGCGGATCGTCACACCACGCTCCTGTCGGCCCGGGAGGAGGGGTTACACCTCGTACGGGCGGGCCGGCCACGGGGGCTGGGCCGGGCGCAGGGAGTCCAGGCCGCCCGGGGCGGCGAGCGCGGCCGACAGGGCCAGGGCCCCCGTCACCAGGCCCGGGTTGCCCAGCCGGCCCTCCAGGACCCCGCGGACCAGGTCCGCGAGCGGGACGCGGGCGATCTCCATGTCGGCCTCCTCCTCCGAGACCTCGTACCGCGCCCCCTCCGCCTCGGAGAGGCCGCGCGCGAGGAAGATCCGGACCGCCTCGTCGGAGCCGCCGGGCGAGGCGAAGAAGTCCACGAGCACCCGCCAGTCCTCCGCCTTGACGTGCGCCTCCTCGTACAGCTCCCGCTGGGCCGCGTGCAGCGGGTTCTCACCGGGTACGTCGAGCAGCCCGGCCGGGAGTTCCCACAGCTTGTGCCGTACGGGGTGCCGGTACTGGCGCAGCACGAGCACGCCGCCGTCCTCGTCGAGCGCGAGCACGCACACCGATCCCGGGTGCACCTGGTAGTCCCGGCGCACCACCGATCCGTCCGGCATGCTCACCTGCTCCGAGCGGACCGCCGTCTTCGCTCCCTCGAACGGGGTCCGTGAGGCGATGACCTCCCACGTCTCCCCGCTGTCTGCGATGCCCATGGCCATGACCCGTACCCCGTACCTTCCGAATGCGCGCCAGAAGACGCGTCAGAAACGCGACAGCCGGGGCACGTTCCGTGCCCCGGCCGTCTACGTTATGCGGTCAGACCGTCACTTGGCCTTCGCGGCCTGCTGGCGCTCCACCGCGGCCTTGACCAGGCCCGCGAACAGCGGGTGCGGCCGGGTCGGGCGCGAACGCAGCTCCGGGTGGGCCTGGGTGGCCACCAGGTAGGGGTGGACCTCGCGCGGGTACTCGACGTACTCGACGAGCTTGTTGTCCGGGGAGGTGCCGGAGAAGACGATGCCCGCCTTCTTCTCCAGCTCGCCGCGGTAGGCGTTGTTGACCTCGTAGCGGTGGCGGTGGCGCTCGTCCACGTACGCCTGGTCGCCGTAGACCTCGCGCACGATCGAGCCCTCGGCGAGCTTCGCCGGGTACATGCCCAGGCGCATGGTGCCGCCCAGGTCGCCCGCGCCCTCGACGAAGGCCAGCTGCTCCTCCATCGTGGAGATCACCGGGTGCGGGGTGGAGGCGTCGAACTCGGTGGAGTTCGCGTCCTCGATGCCCGCCAGGTTGCGCGCGGCCTCGATGACCACGCACTGCAGGCCCAGGCACAGGCCGAGCAGCGGGATCTTGTTCTCGCGGGCGTAGGTGATCGCGCCGACCTTGCCGTTGACGCCGCGGTCGCCGAAACCGCCGGGCACGCAGATCGCGTCCACGTCGCCGAGCGCCTCCGCGGCGCCCGCGGGGGTCTTGCAGTCGTCGGAGGTGACCCACTTGATCTGGACGCGGGCCTTGTTGGCGAAACCGCCGGCGCGCAGCGCCTCGGTCACCGACAGGTACGCGTCCGGCAGGTCGATGTACTTGCCGACGAGCGCGACCTTGACCTCGTGGTCGGGGTTGTGGACGCGGTCCAGCAGGTCTTCCCAGACGGTCCAGTCCACGTCGCGGAAGGGCAGGTCGAGCTTGCGCACGACGTACGCGTCGAGGCCCTCGGTGTGCAGCACCTTCGGGATGTCGTAGATCGACTTGGCGTCGATCGCCGCGACGACGGCCGCCTCGTCCACGTCGCACATCAGCGAGATCTTGCGCTTGATGGACGTGGGGACCTCGCGGTCGGCGCGGAGCACGATCGCGTCGGGCTGGATGCCGATGTTGCGCAGGGCCGCGACCGAGTGCTGGGTCGGCTTGGTCTTCAGCTCGCCGGAGGGACCGATGTAGGGCAGCAGAGAGATGTGCACGACGAAGACGTTGTCGCGGCCGACCTCGTGGCGGACCTGGCGGACGGTCTCCAGGAACGGGAGCGACTCGATGTCGCCGACCGTGCCGCCGACCTCGGTGATGACGACGTCGACGTCCTCGGTCGCCATGCGGCGGATGCGGCTCTTGATCTCGTTGGTGATGTGCGGGATGACCTGCACGGTGTCACCGAGGTACTCGCCGCGCCGCTCCTTGGCGATGACCTGCGAGTAGACCTGGCCGGTGGTGACGTTGGCCGAGCCGTCGAGGTCGACGTCGAGGAAGCGCTCGTAGTGGCCGATGTCCAGGTCGGTCTCGGCGCCGTCGTTGGTGACGAACACCTCGCCGTGCTGGAAGGGGTTCATCGTGCCCGGGTCGACGTTCAGGTACGGGTCGAGCTTCTGCATCGTGACCCGCAGGCCGCGCGCCTTGAGCAGCGCACCCAGGCTGGAGGCCGTCAGGCCCTTGCCGAGGGACGAAGCGACACCCCCGGTGACGAAGATGTGCTTGGTCGTCATGGCTGTGCTGTTTCGAAAAGCAGCGGGCGGCGTCGCCAAGAGGGGGCTCCCGTGGTCGCGAAGTTGAGGTGCGTCCGGCGCCGGCCACCATCGAACCGGAGGCTCTCAGGGGGCGCCGAAGCTGCGGTTTCGGGGCTCCTGATTCGCACAGGCAGACCACCGGTCCACGGGGTACCAGCCTATCAGCGCCCGGGCCCGTCCGCCTCCGGGCACGCGCCGCCACGACCGTTCGACGCAGCGCCACCGGCCGTCCCCGGGCCGGTCACGCCCACATTCACCCAGGTCACCCGTTCGGACTAGACACATTGTCCTCAGACTTCAGGAGATCACTAGGGTGCCGTCATATCCTGCTCGGATATCGCTTCACATCGCCGCCGAGCAGTCCGGCAGACGGCGTAACCCGGCCGCATCCGGAATCATGAGCTCAGTGCGGGGATCCATACCCACGGGACCGCGCAACCGCGCAATGCAAGCGCCCTTCGGGGCGGACGTGGCCGTTCGACTGGGAGATCTAACGTGTCCGGGCGCATCGAGGATTACGCACTGATCGGGGACATGCAGACCGCCGCGCTGGTCTGCCGGGACGGATCGGTGGACTGGCTGTGTCTGCCCCGTTTCGACTCCCATGCCGTCTTCGCGAGCATCCTCGGAACGGAGGATCACGGCTTCTGGCGCATCGGCCCGGCGTTCCCCGGGGGCGCCGAGGCCCCCGCGGCGACGCGGCGCCGCTACCAGGGCGACTCGCTCATCCTGGAATCGGAGTGGGACACGCCGCGCGGCACGGTCCGCGTGACCGACTTCATGCCGCCCCGCGAGGACCACGCGCCGCAGCTGGTGCGCATCGTCGAGGGCGTCAGCGGGCGCGTCCCGATGCGCTCCGCGCTGCGCATGCGCTTCAGCTACGGCCGCGTCGTGCCCTGGGTGCACAAGGTCGACGGGCGCACCGTCGCCGTCGCGGGCCCCGACTCGGTCTGGCTGGACACCGACGCGCAGACGTACGGCAAGGACCTGACGACGTACTCCGACTTCACCGTCGGCCCCGGCGACCGCAAGGCGTTCTGCATCAGCTGGCAGCCCTCCCACAAGGGCGCCCCGGACACCCCCGACGCGCAGGAGGCGCTGGCGACCACCACCGCGTTCTGGCGCGAATGGGTCGACCACTGCACGTACCACGGCCCCTACCGCGAAGCCGTGATCCGCTCACTGATCACCCTCAAGGCGCTGACGTACGGCCCCACCGGCGGCATCGTCGCCGCGCCCACCACCTCCCTCCCGGAGGAGATCGGCGGCGTCCGGAACTGGGACTACCGCTACACCTGGCTGCGCGACGCCGCGATCACCCTCTCCTCGCTGCTGCGCACCGGCTACCGCGAGGAGGCCCAGGCCTGGCGCGAGTGGCTGCTGCGCGCGGTCGCCGGGGACCCGGAGAACCTGCAGATCATGTACGGGATCGCCGGCGAACGGGAGCTCGGCGAGACCGAACTGGACTGGCTGCCCGGGTACGAGGGCTCCCGCCCGGTCCGGGTCGGCAACGGCGCCGCGCACCAGCTCCAGCTGGACGTCTACGGCGAGGTCACCGAGGCCCTGCACCTGGGCCACATGACGGGCCTCGCGCGCAACGACTACGCCTCGGTGCTCCAGCTGAAGCTGATCCGCTACCTGGAGGAGCACTGGGACCAGCCGGACGAGGGCATCTGGGAGGTGCGCGGCCCGCGCCGCCACTTCGTGCACTCGAAGGTCATGGCGTGGGTGGCCGTGGACCGCACGATCAAGCTGATCGAGAGCGGGGACGCGGACGGCCCGCTGGAGCGGTGGCGCGAGATGCGCGACGAGATCCACCAGGACGTGTGCGAGAAGGGCTACGACAAGGAACGCAACACGTTCACCCAGTCGTACGGGTCGAAGGAGCTGGACGCCTCCCTGCTGCTGATTCCGCAGATGGGCTTCCTGCCGCCGGACGACAAGCGGGTCATCGGGACGATCGAGGCGATCCAGCGCGAGCTGTCGACGCCCGACGGGTTCATCCTGCGCTACCCGACGACCGGGGACGAGGCCGGCGTGGACGGGCTGGAGGGCGACGAAGGGGCCTTCCTCGCCTGCTCGTTCTGGATGGCGGACGACCTGGCGATGATCGGCCGGGTCGACGAGGCGCGGCAGCTGTTCGAGCGGCTGCTGGCGCTCCGCAACGACCTGGGTCTGCTGGCGGAGGAGTGGGACCCGCGCCTGCAACGCCAGGTCGGCAACTTCCCCCAGGCGTTCAGCCACGTCCCCCTGATCGACACGGCCCTGCGCCTGACGGCGAGCGGGGCGTACGGGGGCTGAGGCCGGGCCGTCCACGGGCGCGGGGCGCCGAGGGTTCCGCCCCGGAACCCTCGGCACCCCGCGCCTGCCGGCCGTACCCGCGCCTGCGCCCCTGCTCCGCCGCGCCCCCGGCACCGGCCCCGCCTACGCTGGAATGGTCCTATGCCTCCTCCGGAAGGAGGGGTGAGCCATGGCGCCCACCTCGAAGGCCGGCCAGGCCCTGACCGTGCTCCGCGAGGATCTGGCCGGTGAGGTCTTCGCCCCCGGCGATCCCGGGTACGACGAGGCCCGGACGATCTTCAACGCGATGATCGACCGCCGCCCCGCGGTCATCGCCCGGTGCGAGAGCGAGGCGGACGTCGTCACCACGGTCCGTTTCGCCCGTGAGCTGGACCTGGCCGTCGCCGTGCGCGGCGGCGGCCACAGTGTCGCCGGGATGTCGCTCAACGACGGGGGCGTCGTCGTCGACATGCGCCGGATGCAGGAGGTCACGGTCCACCCCGGGGCGAAGGCCGTACGCGTCGGGGGCGGCGCGGTGATGAGCGTGCTGGACCGCGCCTGCCAGCCGTACGGGCTCGCCACCACCGGCGGCCGGGTCTCCACCACCGGGGTCACCGGCTTCGCCCTCGGCGGCGGCTCCGGCTGGCTGGACCGGAAGTTCGGGCTGGCCGTCGACAACCTGCTCGGCGTGGACCTGGTCACCGCCGACGGCGCCACCGTGACGGCAACGGCCGAGGACAACCCCGAGCTGTTCTGGGCGCTGCACGGCGGCGGCGGGAACTTCGGGGTCGCGACCTCGATCACGCTCCGCCTGCACGAGCTCCCCGAGTTCGCGATCTGCATGCTGCTGTACCCCCTGGAGTCCGGTCCCGAGGTCCTGAGCACCTACCGCGAGGTCATCGAGAAGGGCCCCGCCGAGGCGGGCGGCGGCGTGATCTACCTGACCGCCCCGCCGGAGCCCTTCGTACCGGAACACCTGGTCGGGACCCTGATGGCGGGCGCGCTGCTCACGTACGCGGGCGGCGAGGAGGCGCTGCGCGAGCTGGCGGCGCCGCTGCTCGCGCTGCCGCACGAGGTGGAGGTGCTCACCGCCCTGCCCTACGCGGACTTCCAGTGCATGCTGGACGACCCGCCGGGCCTTCGGAACTACTGGTCCGCGGAGTACGTGACCGGTCTGCCGGACGAACTCGTCAGCGTCTTCTGCGCCCTCGGGAACGTGATGCCGACCGGCGGAACCCAGCACGTGCTGTTCCCGCAGGGCGGGGCCATCGCGGACGGGCCGTCGGAGTTCCCCGTTCCGTACCGGGACGCGCCCTGGGCCGTGCACCCGTTCGCCATCTGGGAGGACGCGGCCGAGGACGAGCGCAACGTGCAGTGGGTGAAGGACGTCCGCGCCCACGTGCGGCCGTGGAGCACCGGCGCGGTCTACCTCAACTTCACCGGCGACGAGGGTTCCGAGCGCGTGGCGGCCGGTCTCGGCGCGGAGAATCTGGCCAGGCTGGGCGCGGTGAAGCGGGCGTACGACCCGGACAACGTCTTCCGCTTCAACCACAACATCAAGCCGGTCTGACCCCCTGGTAGCGTCCCGCGACATGGACAACCAGGGCGGGATCACCGTTCAGCGGGCACTGGAGCTGCCCGGACTGCGCAGCGGGCTGCCGGAGGTGGTGGCCTGCGCCGACCGCCTGGGCCGGACCGTGCGCTGGGTGCACGCCGGCGAGGTGCCGAACATCGCCTCCCTGCTCAAGGGCGGGGAACTGCTGCTGACCACGGGGCTGGGCCTGGGCACCCGGCCCGCCGAGCAGCGCGCCTTCGTACGGCGCCTCGCGGACCGGGGGATCGCCGCGCTGGTGGTCGAACTGGGCCCGCGCTTCACCCGGCTCCCGGCGACGCTCGTCGAGACGGCCCGGGCGGCCGGCCTTCCGCTCGTCCAGCTCCACCGCGAAGTGCCGTTCGTGGCGGTCACGGAGGAGATCCACACCGAGATCGTCAACCACCACTACGCCCTGCTCCAGCGGGCCGAGGAGGTGCACCGGCGGTGCACGGAGGCCCTGCTCAGCGGCGGCGGGATCCCCCAAGTCCTGCACATCCTGGCCGATTTCACGGGTAACCCGGTGTTTCTGGAGACCCCCGACGGACAGCTCCTGTACGCGGCGGGCCCGGGCTCCGGGGAGGCCGCGGCGGACCCGCTCCAGGTCTGGGAGGGGCTGCGGGGCCAGCGCGAGGCGCAGCCCTCGGCGAACGCGGTCCTGATCGACGTCCCGGGCGGCGGCCACGGCACGGGCTCGGTCCGCGCCCGGGTGGTCCTGCTGGGCGTGTCGGCGCCGCTGCTGCCCGTCCACCGGATGGCGGCGGAGCGGACGGCGGGGGTGCTGGCCGTGGTCCTGATGCAGGCGCGTCAGGAGGACGAGCTGGCGGCGCGCGGCCGCGGCGATTTCCTGACGGACCTGGCGGAGGGCCGCATCTCGGCGGAGGACGCCCCGGCACAGGCCCGCGTACTGGGCTTCAAACCGGGGTCGGGCCCGCTCCTGCCGGTGGTGATGCGCCTGTCCTCGGAGCTGGGCCCGTCGGGCAACTGGGCGGTCCTGGCGAGGGCCGTCCTGGAGGAGCTCTCCTCGGTGGGCGTACCGGTTCTCCTGGGCGTACGCCCGGTGGAAGGCCGGGTGCCCCTGCTGGTCTCCCTCCGCTCCGAGTCGGAACGCACGACGGTGGCGGACCGCGTGGCCGCCGCCCTCCGGGCGGGCGTGGAGCGGGCCGGCCTGGACCGCGCGGCGGCCCCGCCGGCGGTGGTGGTGGGCGTGGCGGGCGGCTGGGCGGCCGCCTCGTCGGGCCTGCGGCACGCGGCGGAAACCGCCACGGCGGCGCACGGGCTGCCCTCCCGCCCCTGGTACGACGCCCGCCGCCTGGACATCGACCTGCTGCTGTGGCGGCTGCGTGAACACCCCGACCTGGCGGCGTTCGTGGACCGCGCGATCGGCGCGCTGCGCACCCACGACCTGACGTCCCGCCCGCCGCTCCTCCCGACCCTGGAGACGTACCTGGCCCACGCGGGCCGCAAGGCGGAGACGGCGCGCGAGCTGCACCTCAACCGCCAGACCCTGTACAACCGCCTGGGCCGCATCTCGGAGCTCCTCGGCACGGACCTGGACGACCCGGAGTCGGTCCTCTCCCTGAGCCTGGCCCTGCGCGCCCGCCGCCACGCTCCTTCTTGACGCGCCGCTCGCACGGCTCGGCGCCAAGGCACCTCCCCGGCTTCGCGCCGCTGCGCCGGACTCCGTCCGGCGGACCTCGGCCGGGGTCCCTCCCCCGCCGGCGATCGAGGCGCGGCGGGACGAGGACCCGCCGGGGGCTACTTGAGGCGGTCCATCAGCTCGTCGTAGACGGACAGGATCTGGGCCACCGTGTCGTCCTCCGTGGGCCAGGTGGCCGCTTGGGCGTGGCCCGCGGCGGCGAGGGCGGCGCGGCGGGGCGGGTCCGAGAGGAGGTCCGTCACCGCCGAGGACAGGGCGGCCGCGTCCCCGTACGGCACCAGTACCCCCGCGTCCCCGATCAGCTCCGGGACGCCCCCGACCGCCGTCGCGACCAGCGGTACCCCCGCCCGCAGTGCCTCCTGCGCCAGCAGGGACCGCGCCTCCCACCGGCTCGGCAGCACCGCCACGTCCGCCGCCGCCAGCAGCTGCGCGGCGTCCCGGCGCCGCCCCAGCAGCCGTACCGGCAGCCCCTCGGCCTCGATCCGCCGGGCCAGTTCGGCCCGCTGCGGGCCCTCCCCCGCGATCACCACCAGCGGCAGCGGCTCCAGCACCCGCCACGCCCGCGCGGCGTCCAGCAGTACGGAATACCCCCGGTGCTCCACCAGGCTCCCGACCGCGACCAGCAACGGCCGCTCCACCGCCCCCAGTTCCGCCCGTGCCTTGCCGGGGTCCGCCCCGGTGTCCGGGCCGGGCGGCCCCATCGGCACGGCCACCGGCGCCAGCCGCGCGTCCCGCGCGCCCCGCGCCCGCGCCAGGTCCACCTGATCCGACGAAGCGCCGAGCACCACGGCCGCCGCCCGCGCCACATGCCGTTCCAGCACCCGCCCCAGCCGCCCGAACGCCCCTTCGGCCGCCGGCCCGCCGCCGTGCCAGGTCACCACCAGCGGCACCCGGCGCCCGCGCAGCGCCAGCGCGGCCCGCATCCCGGCCCGCACCCCGTGCGCGTGCACCACGTCCGCCCCGGCGCACGCGGCCCGCAGCGCGCTCACCGCGTCCGGGGCGAACTGCGCCCCCGCGCCGGTGAAGTCGTACTCCCCCTCCGCCTCCACGGGCGCGCACACCGTGACCCGTACCCCGCGCGCGGCGAGCCCGGTCGTCAGCGACCGTACGTGCGCGCTGCTGCCCGCGCCCGCGCCGCCGAGTACCTGGACGGTGCGGAGCGGCGGCCGCCCGTACGGCTGCGCGGGGACCGGGATCGAGACCGGGGAGCTGCTCACGGGCCGAAGCTCCAGGGTGGGTGAGGGAGGCAGAGTCGTCGCCCAGGATGCCAGTCCGCACGCGCGTTCCGGGACCATACGGGTACGGATCCCGCAGGAGATACCGCCACACACCCCCGAGCCTCACCCACACGGCGTAGCGCCCGTCACCTCCGGGCGCGCGCCGAGGGGCCCGGGACGGCATCCGTCCCGGGCCCCTCGGGAACACCCGCTACGCGTCCGCGCGCGCCGCCGCCAGGAGTTCCTCGGCGTGCGCCCGCGCGGAGACCGAGTCCTCGTGGCCCGCCAGCATGCGCGAGAGCTCGCGGACGCGGTCCTCGCCCTCCAGGATCTTGACGCCGCTGCGGGTCACCGACCCGTCGTTGGTCTTCTCCACCAGCAGCTGCCGGTCCGCGAAGGCGGCCACCTGCGGCAGGTGCGTGACGACGACGACCTGCGCCGACTTCGCCAGCTTCGCGAGCCGCCGCCCGACCTCGACGGCAGCCTTGCCTCCGACGCCCGCGTCGACCTCGTCGAAGAGGTACGTCGGCACCGGGTCGGAGCCCGCGAACACGACCTCCACCGCCAGCATCACGCGCGACAGCTCACCGCCCGAGGCGCCCTTGGCGATCGGCCGGGGCTGGGCTCCCGGGTGCGGGGCCAGCAGCAGTTCGACCTCGTCCGTGCCCGAAGGCCCGTACGCGACCGGTCGGCCGTCGACCTCCACCCCCTCGGGGTCCTCGACCTGGCGGATGTCGATCGTCACCCGCGCGTGCGGCATCGCCAGCGACGCCAGTTCCGCCGTGACGGCCGAGGCGAAGCGCGTCGCCGCCTCCACCCGCGCGTCCGTCAGCGCCTGTGCCAGCAGCGACAGTTCGGCCCGCAGCCCGTCCCGTTCGGCGGTCAGCTCGGTGATCCGCTCGTCGTCGCCGTCCAGCTCCAGCAGCCGCGCCGAACCCCGCTCGGCCCACTCCAGCACGGAGTCGATCGAGTCGCCGTACTTGCGGGTCAGCTGGGTCAGCGCCGCCCGCCGCTCCTCCACCGCGGCCAGCCGCAGCGGATCGGCGTCCAGGTCGTCCGCGTACCCGGCCAGTTCCCCGGCCACGTCGGCCAGCAGGATCCCGAGCTCCCCGATCCGCTCCGCGAGCGCGCCGAGCGCCGGGTCGTGCGACCGTACGGCGTCCAGGGCCCGGTGCGCGCCCGCGACGAGCGTGTTCGCGTCGACGCCCTCCGGGTCCTCTACGTCGCCGGCGAGCGCCGCGTGCGCGATCTGCGCCGCCGAGGCCAGCGATTCGGCGTGGCCCAGCCGCTCGGCCTCCGCCGCCAGCTCGGTGTCCTCGCCGGCCAGCGGCTCCACGGCCGCGATCTCCTCCAGGCCGAAGCGCAGCAGGTCGGCCTCCTGGGCCCGTTCCCGGGCCCGGGTGGTGATCTCGTCGAGTTCCACGGCGACCGCGCGCAGCCGCCGGTAGGCGGCCCCGTACTTCTCCAGCGGGACGGCGACGGCGTCCCCCGCGTACCGGTCGAGGGCCTGGCGCTGCCGGGCCGGCCGCAGCAGCCCCTGCTGGTCGGTCTGCCCGTGCACGGCGACCAGGTCGTCCGCGAGTTCGCCGAGCAGGCCGACGGGCACGGAGCGGCCGCCGACGTGGGCGCGCGAGCGCCCCTCGGCGGACACGGTCCGGCTGATGAGCAGGGCGCCGTCGTCGAGCTCGGCCCCGGCCTCCTCGGCTCGTACGGCGGCGGGCGCGCCGGGGCGCATGACGATGCGGCCCTCCACGACCGCCGCCTTGGCCCCGATCCGTACCAGGGCCGGGTCGGCGCGACCGCCGAGCAGCAGGCCGAGGCTGGTGACGACCATCGTCTTGCCCGCGCCGGTCTCACCGGTCACCGCGGTGAAACCGGGCGACAGCTCGACCACCGCGTCGTCGATGACCCCGAGCGACCGTATCCGCATCTCCTCAAGCACGGGACGACGATACCGAGGTTTCACCGATGCCATGTGACGTCACCCGTCGGGAGTTTCCCGAACGCATGTGCTATTAGGCGGGCCTCAGTGAGGCGCCCCGCGCCACCCCGACACCGGCAGCGCGAACTTCGCGACCAGCCGGTCCGTGAACGACGCGTGGTGCAGCCGGGCGAGCCGCACCGGCACCGCCCCCCGCCGGACCTCCACCCGGGCCCCCGCCGGCAGCTCCTGCATCCGGCGGCCGTCGCACCACAGCACCCCGTGCGGAACCCCCTGCTGCACCTCCACCGCCAGCACCGAGTCCGGCGAGGTGACCAGCGGCTTCGCGAACAGCGCGTGCGCGCTGATCGGCACCATCAGCAGCGCCTCCACCTCCGGCCAGACCACCGGCCCGCCCGCGGAGAAGGCGTACGCCGTCGAACCGGTCGGGGTCGCGCAGACGATCCCGTCGCAGCCGAACCCGGACACCGGGCGCCCGTCGATCTCCAGGACCACTTCGAGCATCCGCTCGGGGGACACCTTCTGGACCGCGGCCTCGTTCAGCGCCCAGTCCCGGTGGATCACGTCGCCGTTCGTCCGTACGAGCACGTCGAGGGTCATCCGCTCCTCGACCTCGTACTCCCGCGTCACGACCCGGTCCACGACCTTGTCCAGGTCGTCCCGCTCGGCCTCCGCGAGGAACCCCACCCGGCCCAGGTTCACGCCCAGCATCGGCACCCCCGAGCCGCGCGCGAACTCCGCGCCGCGCAGCAGGGTCCCGTCGCCGCCCAGCACGATCAGCAGCTCGCAGCCTTCGAGCACCTTGGGGGTGCACTCGGCCACCAGCTCCACCTCGGGCGGCAGGGGCAGGTCCCTCGCCTCGTACTCGACGACCCGTACGCCCAGACCGTTCTTGAGCAGCCCCTGTACGACCAGCTCGGCACTGCGGATGGCCGCCGGCCGCCCGGTGTGCGCGAGCAGGAAGACGGTCCGCCCCCGACCCGGAACCACTGAGTCCGAGTCGTATGAGTTGTTCGAAGTGTCCGACGACGTGTCCGCTGATTCAGTCACTGAGGCCCCTCCGCCACTGCACGATCGACATCCGCCGGGTCGAGTGCCGGTGCCCCCGCCCGCAGCCACAGAAAGTACTCGACGTTCCCCGACGGACCGGGCAGCGGACTCGCGGTCACCCCGAGCACGCCCAGCCCCAGCTTCGCCGCGTGGGCCGCCACCTCGCGCACGGCCTCCGCCCGCAGCTCCGGGCTGCGCACGACGCCGCCGCTGCCGAGCCGGTCCTTGCCGACCTCGAACTGCGGCTTGACCATCAGCACCAGGTCCGCGTCCGGCGCGCAGCAGCGCACCAGGGCCGGCAGCACCAGGCCGATGGAGATGAAGGACAGGTCGCCGACGACCAGGTCGACCGGCACCCCGTCGAGCAGCTCGACCGTCAGCTCGCGGACGTTCGTACGGTCCTTGACGGTGACTCGGTCGTCGCTCTGCAGCGACCAGGCCAGCTGCCCGTAGCCGACGTCGACGGCCATGACGTGGGCCACGCCCGCGCGCAGCAGCACGTCGGTGAACCCGCCGGTGGAGGCGCCGGCGTCCAGCGCCCGGCGGCCCTCGACGGCCAGCCCCTGCGGCTGGAAGGCCGCGAGCGCGCCGGCCAGCTTGTGGCCGCCCCGGGAGACGTAGTCGGGGTCGCTGTCGTCCTTGAGGACGACGAGGGCCGCGCTGGTCTCGACCTGGGTGGCCGCCTTGGTCGCGGTGGCGCCGCCGACGGTCACCCGGCCCGCGGCGATCAGCTGGGCGGCGTGCTCGCGCGAGCGGGCCATGCTGCGGCGTACCAGTTCGGCGTCCAGGCGGCGGCGTGCCACTCCTGCCACGTTCGGTTCAGCTCCTGTTTTCGTACGGTCCGGGGACGGGAGGTGCGTCCAGCGCGGTCAGCGCGTCACGCAACCCCCTGTGCACATCCTCGTACACCGCGACGTGTCCGTCCGCCGTGAGGTGGTCGGCTTCGGCCAGCCGCTCCAGGTACGCGTCCACCCCGGCGTGGCCGGTGGGCGTACGGACGAGCCCCAGCGGCTCGGGCGCCGCTTCCCCGGAGGCTTCCGGTACGTCCGCCGGTTCCGGTACGTCCGCCGCCTCCGCCGATTCCGGTACGTCGGCCATGTCGTCGGTCATGCCCCGACGCTACCCCGAAGCACCCGGGCGGCCACGCACGGCTCTGCGGTACGGTCGAGATCACGATGGCTACGATCGATGAGTGCCGAGCCGCACTCGACAGACTCTCCGGCAACCTCGCGCGGGCCGACGGCGGTGTGCGGGGCGCCGCCGCGATGGACCGCTCCCTGAGCTGCCACATCACGGACCTGGACCAGACCTTCACCGGCCGCCTCGAAGGCGGCCGGATCCGGGTGGACGCGGTCTCCCCCGGTCCGCCCGCCACGAAGGCCGAGATCCGGCTCGCGATGACGGGCGACGACCTGGTGGCGATGGTCGCGGGCGACCTGAAGTTCGCCAAGGCCTGGGCCTCCGGCCGGGTCCGCCTGGAGGCCGGCTTCCGCGACCTGCTCCGCCTCAAGAGCCTGCTGTAGCCCCCGCCGTCAGCCGCCCGGCCGGCGCCTTCGGCTTGCGCGCCGCCGGGATCACCAGCGGGGTGCCCGTCTCCGGGTCGTCGATGATCTGGCAGCGCAGGCCGAACACCTCCTCCACCAGCTCCGCCGTGACCACCTCGGCCGGCGGCCCCTCCGCCACGACCTCGCCGCCGCGCATCGCGATCAGGTGCGTGGCGTAGCGGGCCGCGTGGTTGAGGTCGTGCAGCACGGCCACCAGCGTCCGCCCCTGCTCCTCGTGCAGCTCGGCGCACAGGTCCAGCACGTCGATCTGGTGCTGGATGTCCAGGTACGTCGTCGGCTCGTCCAGCAGCAGCAGCGGCGTCTGCTGTGCCAGCGCCATCGCGATCCACACCCGCTGGCGCTGTCCGCCCGACAGCTCGTCCACCGAGCGGTCCGCGAGCTCGGCGACCCCGGTCGAGGCCATCGATTCCCGGACGATCCGTTCATCCTCCGGCGACCACTGCCGCAGCAGCCCCTGGTGCGGGTACCGGCCCCGGGAGACCAGGTCGGCGACCGTGATCCCGTCCGGCGCGATCGAGGACTGCGGCAGCAGCCCCAGGGTCTTGGCGACCTTCTTGGCCGGCATCGACCCGATGGCCTGCCCGTCCAGCAGCACCTGCCCCGCGGACGGCTTCAGCATCCGCGACAGGGCTCGCAGCAGTGTGGACTTGCCGCACGCGTTGGGGCCGACGATCACCGTGAACGAGTGGTCGGGGATCTCCACCGACAGGTTCTCGGCGATGACCCGCTGCTCGTAGCCGAGGGTCACGTTCTGCGCGGTCAGCCGCTGCACCTGCGTACTCCTTGAGTTGCTCGTATCCGTGCTCATATGCGTCCCGCCTTGCGCTCGGTGACGAGCAGCCAGAGCAGGTAGACACCGCCGACCAGCCCGGTCACCACGCCCACCGGCAGCTGGTCGGCTCCGAAGGCGCGCTGCGAGGCCCAGTCGGACACGAGCAGCAGGACGGAGCCCATCAGCGCGCCGGTGAGCAGGTTCGACCCGGGCGAGCGGGTCAGGCGCCGGGCCAGCTGGGGCGCGGCCAGGGCCACGAAGGAGATGGGCCCGGCCGCCGCGGCCGCCGCGGTGGTCAGCAGGACCGCCGCCAGCATCAGCAGCATCCGCGTACGTTCCACCCGTACTCCGAGGGCGTACGCGGCGTCGTCGCCCATCTCCATCATCCGCAGGGCCCGGCCCTGCCCGAGGACCAGCGGGAACAGCACCGCGCAGGTCCCCAGCAGGGGCCAGACCTGGCTCCAGTCCCGGCCGGCGAGCGATCCGGTCAGCCAGACCATCGCACGGGTGGCCTCGACGAGCTGCGCCTTGGTCAGCAGGTAGTTGATGACGGCGACGAGCATCGCCGAGGCACCGATGCCGACCAGCACCAGCCGGTAGCCGTGGATGCCGCGCCGGTACGACAGCAGGTAGACGAGGACGCCGGTCAGCAGTCCGCCCGCCAGCGCGCCCCCCGCGACCGCGTTCGCGTCGCCCTTGAAGAGGACGATCACGGTGAGCGCGCCGACCGCCGAGCCGTAGCTGAAGCCGAGCAGGTCCGGGGAGCCGAGCGGGTTGCGGGAGACGGACTGGAAGACCGCGCCCGCCATGCCGAGCGCGGCGCCCACCAGCACGGCGACCAGCACCCGCGGCAACCGCAGGTCGTTGACGATGAAGTCGTTCGCCGGCGTGCCGCCGCCCAGCAGGGTCTGTACGACGTCCCACGGCGCGATCTCGAAGTCGCCGGTGCCGATGAGGACGACGGCCATCGCCAGCGCGGCCGCGGTGAGCAGCAGCCCGACCGCCAGCGCGCGCGGCTCCATCCGCAGGGACAGCCCTGCGGGGCCGCGCAGGGCACGGGATCCGGGCTTGTCCGCCCGGAGGTCGACGGTCACAGCTGGGCCATCCTCTTGCGCCGGACGAGGTAGATGAAGACGGGTCCGCCGATCAGCGCGGTGACGATGCCGACCTGGAGCTCGGCGGGCCGGGTGATGACCCGGCCGACGACGTCCGCGCCCAGCAGCAGCACCGGGGAGAGGACCGCCGAGTAGGCGAGCACCCACCGCATGTCGGGACCGGTGATGATCCGCACCAGGTGCGGGATCATCAGGCCGATGAAGACGATCGGCCCGCAGGCGGCGGTCGCCGCCCCGCACAGCAGGGTGATGGCCACCATGGCGCCGATCCGGGTCCGCGTCAGGTGGGCGCCCAGCGCCCGCGCGGTGTCGTCGCCCATGGCCATCGCGTTGAGCGGCCAGCCCAGCGTGAGCGCGATCACCGCGCCCACCACCAGGAACGGCGCCACCTGCCGGACGGTGTCCATGTTCGCGGAGGCCAGGGAGCCCACGGTCCAGAAGCGCAGCTTGTCCAGCGCCTTGCTGTCCATCAGCTGCACGGCGTTGATGTAGCCGACCAGGGCCGCGCTGGCCGCCGTACCGGCGAGCGCGAGGCGCACCGGCGTCGCGCTGCGGCTGCCGCCGAGCACGTAGACCACGACGGAGACGACGGCGGCGCCGAGGAAGGCCCACCACACGAACTCGCCGAGCGTGGAGGCTCCGAGGAAGGTGATCGCCGAGACCACGGCGGCCGCGGCGCCCGCGTTGACGCCGAGGATGCCCGGCTCGGCCAGCGGATTGCGGGTCAGCGCCTGCATCACGGCGCCGGAGAGGCCGAGCCCGAGCCCGACCATCAGCCCGAGGAGGGTCCGCGGGACCCGCAGATCGCGCACCACCACGTCGGAGGGCGTCCCCGCGTAGTGGAACAGGCCGTGCCAGACCTCGTCGAGGGGCATCTGCTTGGCGCCCACGGCGATGCTCGCCACCGCGATCAGCGCCAGCACCACGAGGGCGCCGAGCAGACCGGCGGCGCGCGCGGCGTGCCGCGGGCGGATGGCGGCGACCGGCGCCGCGCTCTGTTCAGGGGGACTCTCGACCAACACGAAAGTTAGGTTAGCCTACCCTGCGCCCGAACTGGCCCTGAGGCTCCCCGGATCCCCGCGGACCACCTCCGGCCGGCCCGCCGGGACACGTCGGCGGGGCCGGCCCCGCGGCCCCGCGGCCCCGCGGCGGGAGCGGCCCCGCGGCCGGGGCGGCCCCGCGGCGGGCTGCAGGAGGGCGCGTCTACAGCCCGATCCGGGCCAGCGCCTTCCCCGCGTCCAGCGTGCACGAGCCGTCCCCGGCCTGCGTCCACGCCGCCGCGCACAGCGCCCGCAACCCGTCGACCGGGTCGAGCGGGTCCACCGGCTCGTCCTCGCCCCGCAGCTCCAGTACGCCCGCCGCCGCCACCGCGGTCCAGCCCCCGCAGCGGAAGCCCTCCCCCGCCGCCACGACCTCCGGCTGCCCCGTCAGCAGCCCGCGCAGGTCCCGGTCCACGTACGTCGGCCGGTGCCTCGGCTCGGCCCGCAGCAGCTGCGCCGCGTCCGTCACCCCGGTCAGCACCAGCAGGGAGTCCACGTCCCCGTTGAACGCGCCCTCGATGTCCGTGTCCAGCCGGTCCCCGACCACCAGCGGCCGCTCCGCCCCCGTCCGCAGCACCGTCTCCCGGTGCATCGGGGGCAGCGGCTTGCCCGCCACCTGCGGCTCCGCGCCCGTGGCGATCCGTACGACCTCCACCGCGGCCCCGTTGCCGGGCCCGATCCCCCGCGCCCCCGGAATCGTCAGATCGGTGTTCGACGCGTACCACGGCACCCCGCGGTGGATCGCGTACGAGGCCTCCGCGAACCGCGACCACGGCAGGTCCGGGCCCCCGTACCCCTGGACGACCGCCGCCAGGCCCTCCTCGTCGGCGGAATCCACCGGTACGAGCCCCCGCTCGCGCAGCGCGACCCGCAGCCCCTCACCGCCGATCACCAGCACCTTCGACCCCGGCTCCACCTGCTCCGAGATCAGCCGGGCCACCGCCTGCGCCGACGTGATCACCTCGCCGGCCTCGGTCGGGATCCCCAGCTCGCCCAGGTGCCCGGCGACCGCCTCCGGGGTCCGCAGCGCGTTGTTCGTGACGTACGCGAGGTGCATCCCGCCGGCCCGTGCCGCGGCGAGGGACTCCGCCGCGTACGCGATCGCCTCGCCGCCCGCGTACACCACGCCGTCCAGGTCCAGCAGGGCCGTGTCGTACGCCTGGTGCAGGCTGCGCTCGCTGCCCGCCGGACTCGTCCTGCTCTGCCGGGTCATCCTGTCGGCTCCCTGTCCGCTCGATCCTCGACCGGCCCGTCCGTGCGTACCTCAGTCCGTCCGCACGTCCGTGACCGATACCGACCGCATGCAACCTGCGGTCTTCCTCACCCGATCATCCCGCATCGCGAGACGCGTCTTACCATGCACCAATGACCACACCTGGTACCGCGGACGACGGGCTGCGCCTGATCCCCTTCCATGGACTGCGCTACGTCCCGGAGCGTGTCGGCAGCCTGGCCGCCGTCACCTCGCCGCCGTACGACGTGGTCGTGCGGCCCGACGGCGTGGACCACTTGGAGTCCGCCGACCCGCACAACATCGTCCGCCTGATCCTCCCGCAGGCCGGCACCCCCGCCGAGCGCAACGAACAGGCCGCGCACACCCTGCACGATTGGCTCTCCAAGGGCGTCCTCAGCCCCGACCCCGAGCCCGCGCTCTACGTCTACGAGCAGCGCAAGGGGAACGTGCTGCAGCGCGGCGTGATCGGCGCCCTCGCCCTCTCGAAGCCCGACGCCGGCATCGTCCTCCCGCACGAGGACGTCATGCCCGACGTGGTCACCGACCGGGCCGGCCTGATGCGGGCCGCTTCGGCCAATCTGGAGCCCCTCCTCCTCACCTACCTCGGCGGCGACCCCGCGGCCGGCGCGACGGCGGTCGTCGAGCGGACCGCCGGACGCCCGCCCCTGCTGGCCACCACCACCGAGGACGGCTTCCGGCACCGGCTCTGGGCCATCACCGATCCCGCCGACCTGGCCGCGGTCACCGCCGACCTCGGCCACCGCCAGGCCCTCATCGCCGACGGCCACCACCGCTGGGCGACGTACCTGCGCCTCCAGGAGGAGCACCAGTCCCCCACCGACTGGGACTTCGGCCTGGTCCTCCTCGTCGACACCGCCCGCTACCCGCTCCAGGTCCGCGCCATCCACCGGATGCTGCGCCGCCTCCCGGTCGCGGACGCCCTGGCTGCCGTAGAGGGCCACTTCCTGGTCCGCCCGGTCGACGGCCCGCTGCCGCTCGCCCTGGAGGCCCTCTCCGACGCCGCCGAGCGCGGCAACGCCTTCCTCCTGGCCGGCGACGGCACCTTCCACCTGGTCACCGACCCGGACCTGGACCTCCTGGAGCGCACCGTACGGCGCGACCGCCCCGAGGCCTGGCGCCGGCTGGACGCGACCGTCCTGCACGCGACCCTGCTCGACGCCCTGTGGCAGATCCCGGACGCCCCGGAGCAGATCACGTACATCCACGACGCGGCGGCCACCGTCGCCATGGCCGAGCGCCACGGAGGCACCGCGGTCCTGCTGCACCCGGTACGGGAGGAAGTCGTACGGGACCTGGCCCGCCAGGGCGTCACGATGCCCCGCAAGTCGACCTCCTTCGGCCCGAAGCCGGCCACCGGCCTGGTCCTGCGCAGCCTCGACTGACCCCGACCGAGCGGGCCCGGACCGGGCGCGGGCACGAAAAAGGGCGGCACCCCCGGAGGGGTACCGCCCTTTCTCAATGGATCCGGTTCAGCACTCAGGCCTTGTCGCGGTCCTGCGCGTCGTCCTCGTCCTCGTCCTCGACGACGACGATCTCGTCCGTGACGTCGACCTCGGCGTCGGCCTCGGACCGCTCCAGAGGCTCGTACTCCTCGTCGTCCTCGTCGTAGTACTCGGCCTGGTCGGAGGCACGCTCGGCGGCAGCCACCTCGGCGGCGTCCTGCTCGTCGTCCTCGTCCTCTTCGTCGATCCCGTCCGGCTCATCGCCGCCGAGAGCGTCGACGAACTCGACCCCGTCCAGCTCGGCGAGCCGGTCGGAGGCGTCCATCGCGCCGTCCTTGTCCGCCTCGACCGTCTTGGCGAACCACTCGCGCGCCTCGTCCTCACGGCCGGCCGCCAGCAGGGCGTCCGCGTAGGCGTACCGCAGACGCGCGGTCCACGGCTGGACGGAGTTGGAGGCCAGCTCCGGGCTCTGCAGGGTCACGATGGCGGCGTCGAGCTGCCCCATGTCCCGCCGCGCACCGGCGGCGACCAGGCGCATCTCGACCTGGCCGGCCTTGTCCAGCTTCTGCACCTCGGGCTCGCCGGCCATGGCCAGCGCGCGCTCGGGGCGGCCGAGGCCGCGCTCGCAGTCGGCCATGACGGGCCACAGCTCGACGGAGCCGGTCATGCGCTTGGCGGCGCGGAACTCCGCGAGCGCCTCGCTGTACTTCTGCGTGGCGTACGCGGCGAAGCCGGCGGCCTCGCGCACGGCGGCGACACGGGAGGCCAGGCGCAGGGCGATGCGCGAGTACGCGTACGCCTGCTCCGGGTCCTCGTCGATCAGCCGGGCCACCATGACCAGGTTGCGGGAGACCTCCTCGGCCAGGCCCTTGGGCAGGCTCAGGAGCTCCTGGCGCACATCGGCGTCGATCTCGAGACCGGTGACGTCCTCGTCGATCGGAAGCCGCTTGACCGGGTCCCGGTCGCGGTCCGCGCGGTAGTCGCGGTCGCCGCCGCGGTCATCGCGGCCGCCACGGTAGCCGCCGCGGTCGCCACCGCGGTCGCCACCACGGTCGTCACGGCCACGGAACCCGCCGCGGTCGCCGCCGCGGTCGTCACGGCGCGGGTACGAGGGACGGTCGCCGCCACGGTCGTCACGACCGCCACGGAATCCACCGCGGTCGTCGTCGCGACGCGGGTACGACGGGCGGTCGCCACCGCGGTCGTCACGGCGCGGGTAGGACGGGCGGTCGCCACCGCGGTCGTCGCGACGGAAGCCGCCGCCACCACCGGAGGGACGCTCACCACGGTCGTCACGGCGCGGGTAGGACGGGCGGTCCCCGCCACGGTCGTCACGGCCGCCGCGGAATCCACCACGGTCGTCGTCGCGGCGCGGGTACGACGGGCGGTCGCCACCACGGTCGTCGCGACGGAAACCGCCGCCACCACCGGCAGGCCGGTCACCGCGGTCGTCGCGGCGGAAGCCGCCACCGGCGGGACGGTCGTCCCGACGCGGGTACGAGGGACGGTCGCCACCGCGGTCGTCACGGCGCGGGTAGGACGGGCGGTCCCCGCCACGGTCGTCACGGCCGCCGCGGAATCCACCGCGGTCGTCGTCACGGCGCGGGTACGAGGGACGCCCACCGCGGTCGTCATCGCGACGCGGGTACGAGGGGCGGTCGCCACCGCGGTCGTCACGGCGGAAGCCACCGCCACCACCGGAGGGACGCTCACCACGGTCATCGCGGCGCGGGTACGACGGACGGTCCCCACCGCGGTCATCACGACGCGGGTAGGACGGACGGTCCTCGCGGCCGCGGAAGCCACCGCCGGACGGGCGGTCGCCGCCACGGTCGTCGCGACGGAAACCGCCGCCACCACCGGAGGGACGCTCACCACGGTCGTCACGGCGCGGGTAGGACGGGCGGTCACCGCCACGGTCGTCACGACCGCCACGGAATCCACCGCGGTCGTCGTCACGGCGCGGGAAGGACGGGCGGTCGCCACCGCGGTCGTCGCGACGGAAACCGCCGCCACCACCGGAGGGACGCTCACCACGGTCATCGCGACGCGGGTAGGACGGGCGGTCACCGCCACGGTCGTCACGACCGCCACGGAATCCACCACGGTCGTCATCGCGACGCGGGTACGAGGGACGGTCGCCACCGCGGTCGTCACGGCGCGGGTAGGACGGGCGGTCGCCACCGCGGTCGTCACGACGGAAGCCGCCGCCACCACCGCCGGCCGGGCGCCCGCCGCGGTCGTCACGGCGGAAACCGCCGCCGGCGCCGCCACTGGTCGGACGGCCACCGCGGTCGTCGCGGCGGAAGCCGCCACGGTCACCGCCACGGTCGTCACGGCCCCCGCGGTAGCCGCCCCTGTCACCGCCGTCGTTGCGCCGAGGCTCGCGCTCCGGACGATCGTCGGGAGAGTTGGACATGGGTGTGACTCCTGTCTTCGGGGTACCGCTAGTCATTCTCGCGCAACCAACCCATGGCCGCGCTTCGGCGTAAAGAGGTGAAAAACAAAAAGGACCCTTGGTCCAGCGTTGAACGCTGGACCAAGGGTCCTTTGAAAGATTGTTCGGCGGCGTCCTACTCTCCCACAGGGTCCCCCCTGCAGTACCATCGGCGCTGAAAGGCTTAGCTTCCGGGTTCGGAATGTAACCGGGCGTTT
>NZ_LGDB01000245.1:0-27405 GCF_001279655.1 Streptomyces sp. WM6372
CGGTTGCACGAGTTCCCACTCGGCATCGGACAGTTCATGGCGACGTATCACGACACCATGATCCACAACCCAAGATCACTTTGACGACAGGACCTAGGGGTGTCCCGTAACTGATCTTTGGCACGAGAGTGGTCGGCTGAGATCGGATCCTGGGTCCCACCCTTTGGAAGAGGCGCCGACCTCGGTTCACCCCTGTGACCACACGACACAGCAGCGGATGGCAGGGGCCGTCCTCCCGGCAACGTGTGGATCCACCCGCCCGCGGAGATGGGCAGGGCCCCTGTTATCGTGCGCCGATGTCAACGATCAAGCAGTTCCAAGTGACCTTCGACTGCGCGGAACCTGCGCGCCTCGCCGCCTTCTGGTGCGAGGTGCTGGGGTACGTCGTACCGACAGTCCCGGAGGGTTTTGCCACGTGGGAGGAGTACCACCACTCGCTGCCACCTGAGGACGAGGTCTACTTCGCGTGCGCGGATCCCTCGGGTGTGGGCCCGCGCGTGCTCTTCCAGCGAGTTCCCGAAGGCAAGGGCGTCAAGAACCGGGTGCATCTTGATGTGCGGGTCGGCACAGGGCTGGTGGGTGACGAGCGCCTGGCCACACTCGAGGCCGAATGCGCACGGCTGATGGCGCTCGGCGCGAAACACGTCCTGACGCAGCGCGCCGATGGCGTCAACGAGTCGTGCATCACGATGCAGGACATCGAGGGCAACGAGTTCTGCCTCGCATGATTCTCCTCCGAGACTGCGAGGGGGAGTCGTCTTCTGGGGACCTCTCAGGTCTCGTATGCGGCTGAAGCAATCCCGTGAGAGCGAGGTTGTGCAGTCGGGCGATGTCGAGCATGGCGTGTCGGACCCCGTCGCCTTGAGACGGCAGTCGCGGAGGATCTTCCAGGTCTTCATGCGGGCGAAGACGTGCTCGACGCGGGGCCCGGACCTGTTTGTGCGAGCGATCGTGCTCGCGCTTCCAGCCCGGCAACTCTTCGCCCGGGGTGCGGCGGTGGGGCATGAGGTGGCCGGTGCCCGGATAGCCGCCGTCGGCCATCGTGAGGGTCCTGCCCACGGCGGCCTTCGCTCCAGATTCCTCCCATGCCCGGCAGTCGTTGCGATTGCCGGGCAAGGGCTCACCGACCACAACGACCAGGCGGGTATCCGCGTCAATGACGACCTGGTGGGTTGGTGGCGTACCGGTAGTTCTTTGACTGTTCAGCGATGCTGTGGTCCCGGGTAGGCGCCAGGGTGCCGTCGACTACCAGCACGGTGTCCTTGGCGAACCGGCGCCGAGGCTGGAACGCGATGAGCGGGCCGAGCTGGTCGGTGATGCGGTCGGCCGCCGACTTCGAGATGCCAAACAATGGGGCGAGTTGGCGCATCGTCAGATTCGTTATAAAGCCAGAAAACCGCCGCTCTGTGACGGGCTGTCTGATTCGGTTGCGGTGAGTGGCGGAGCATCGGTGACGACGGATGCTCTTATCTTTCACTTAGAACTCTCCCCTAGCGTCTCGCTCATGATGATGCAACGTGGTGCAGCCGGATCTGTTGTCCTCACGGCCGTGGCCCTGACGGCCGCCGTCGGGGTGGCCGTCGCGGCTCCCGCCCCAGATCAGGCCGCTGCGGTGTCCCGCGGCAAGGTGACGGACAATCTGTACATGTCGCTCGGCGCATTCGAGGATGCCACGTCCGGCGAGGACCCTGAGGTCAAGGCCATGATTGACCGTACGGACATCGGCGGCGTACAGGTGGTGGTGCCCTGGAAGGCCCTTGAGGGGAAGAAGGGGGAGTACAAGTGGTCGCGGCTGGACAATGCCCTGAGGTATCTCCAGGAACGCCACAAGAAACTGTTCGTCCAGGTGCAGGATCGATTCTTCGATGTAGCCATGAAGGACGCCAACGTTCCCCAATATGTGAAGGACGAGGGCGGGGTCGCGCCGACGGTCGATGAGAACCCTGACAACCCCACCACCCATGGGGCCATGGCCGCGCAGTGGAACAAAGAGGTGCGAGCAGACTTCCAGGCCATGCTGAAGGCGATGGCGGAGCGGTTCGACGGCAAGCTTGCCGGGGTGAACCTTCCGGAGACCGCGGTCGAGGTGGACACCAAGAATGATCAGACCAAGTACACCTCGAAGTCCTACATCGATGCCGAGATCGACAACATGCGCTACGGCAAGAAGGTCTTCACCAAGACGCAGTTCATCCAGTACATCAACTTCCTGCCGGATGACGACGACCACAAGCGCATGAAGGAGATGTTCGACCTCGCCAGGGACAAGAAGATCGGCATCGGGGGACCGGACACCCTGCCGGACCGAAAGTACCAAATGGAGAACTCCTACAAGTTCCTCCATGAATACAAGGACGCCCTTCCCCTCGTCGCGATGGCCGTCCAGGAACCCGACATCAACGCCAAGGACCCCAAGACCGGTAAGCCGTACACCCGCGAACGGTTCACGGACTTCGCCCACGACTACCTCGGTGCGCGCCAAATGTTCTGGACCACCGAAGCAGACTGGCTGCAGAAGCCCCCGGCATGACACGTGCACGAGTGCGGCCACTCAGACCGTGTGAGTGACCAAGTGCTCCCAGGGGACACCTCGCGACGTGATCAGCACATGACGTACCTACGCGAGTTGCACTGGAGATGGCCAGAGGCGGCCACAGGGATCCCATGGGGCTGATCAGGGTGGGCGGGTACGCGTACGTCGCGTCGTCGAGCCGGCGCAGGGACTCAAGCGGCCGGCGCATCCCGATGGCGTACACCTGGTCGGGCTCGGCCGAGTCGATCTCGGCCCGCTGAACCCAGGGCGGGCTCTCAGGGTGGGCGATGTCGATCGTCGCCCGGAGTTCGGCACGCACCCGCCGGCGCCAAGTCGCTCTGCCACCAGCGGGTCGTCAACGTCCCACTGGGACGGGTCGGGGGGTGTCCCTCTCCCAGCTGCGATGCAGGGATGAGGACTGCGGCCGCGTCGCAGTCGTGGCATGGCATGCGTCGACGCCGGACGGCATGAGTGCGTTTCAGGGCCTCCTTGGTCCTCAGTTCCGCGCCGGCTCGCTCCGTGCGGCGGCAGTTGCTCTCGTGGACGACCGCCCGGCCTCGCCGGCCGAGAACGGGGCGAAGTGCCGACCAGGACGAAGCACCCACCCCCACGTCTCGGGCTCCGGCGGCGGCGTCGGGACGCGGTGGGATGGAATCGCGTCGTAGGCAACGCACCGGTGCGGGCGAAGGACGTCGGCGGTCACCCACGTGGTGAAGCCGACGGCCTCCACACCACAGTCGGCGGCTGCCTGCCACATCGGGGCCGCGATCTTGTACGGCCAGACCCGACGGCCGCTGTCGAGCTCGATCTGCCTCGATCTGCTGCCACTCGACGAGGCGTGCCTGAAGGTGCCGGCCAGCTGGCGTGACGAGCCCGATCGGTACCTGCGGCACCGGGCCGCCGGCGTTGGCCGGAACGCTCACGCCGTCATGCTGCCGCGCCGGAGAATCTCTGCCCCTGGTCGTGCCGGCCATAGCTCACGCAGCTTCCCGCCACCGCCGAGACGCTGCTCGACGCCGCAGCGCTGCCAGGTCGGCGCCACCTGCGCCCTGGCGGGCCAGCGCGCAGGAGAGTCTGATCAAGGCGCGGCGGTGCCTGGTCGCGCCGGTGTCGGAGGGCAGCTGGGCCATGGCCTCGTAGGTTCGGGTCCACGAGATCTGGAGCAGCAAGGTGTCGGGTTCGGAATCGTGCCTCACCCTTCGATTAGAGCATGTGTTCGAATAGTCGTGCACGTCGGACAGGGGGCGCTGATGTCCGGTCTCGGCGAAGACGGTCGCCGGGATCGCATGGACCTGCGTGGACTGGACTGGGTGAGACAGCTTCGTGAGGCACCGATGCGGCTGTGGAGTGCGGCCGGCGGGTTCGATACCGAGCGTTGGCGCCCCGAAAGACGTTCGACTTGCCGCTTAACCTCTTCTCTGTTGAGGGGTGGAATCATGGAAAATTCGATCTTGGTCGAGTCCATCAGGTACTCCGCTGTGTGCCAGGGGTGCGGTGCCGCCGCGGAGTGGTGCGGAGCTCAGGCGCTGGTTGACGAGACGCTGCGGTGGGATGTTGAGGCAACGTGTTCGACCTGTGGGTTCGCCCTGGCCGTTTGTGGCCGTGACATTCCGGATGAAATGCGCAGCCGACTGCTCTCCGAGCACGGGCGGGCAAGGTTGCGGGTAAGCCGGCCAACGAGCAACGCCCGCGTGATGCGGGTGCTGCGGGCGGAACTCGGCATCGGCATGGACGGTGTCAAGGCCGTGCTGGAGCAGGTCCTGATCGGGCAGTACTCAGGGACGTTGCCCGAGATGGAGCTCCTGGCCCGCAAGCTGCGGGCATCAGGTATCGACGCGCTCGCCTCACGAACGGTGGATTGAGTGAGACCGCTGCGCCGGGCTCTTCTCGACGGGCCCGGCCCGGCCAGGCCCTTGACGATTCGACGCGGTCGGTGTCGGAGGGCCTGATTGCGGTTGCCGGGTGAACGGATCGAATGCCTCAGCCGGCGTACCCGCTCACCCCGGCGCTTAGGCCTTTCGGCCTTTCCCTGGGTGTATCCGTCACTGCCCGGTCTCGTCGGTCAGGGGCTGTTGAGCGGCGGTAGGCGGTGCGAATAGTGCCTGGACGGTTTCGGTGGCCAGGTCTCTCAGCCAGGTGTGGGCGCGGTCGTTGTCGTAGCGCTGGTGCCACAGCAGGTACAGGGGGACGCCGGGCAGCGGGAGCGGCAGCGGCAGCGTGACCAGGCCCAGTTGCTCCCGGGCGGCGCGGGTGACGGCCTCGGGGAGGGTGACGACCAGGTCGGTACCGAGGGCGAGTTGCAGTGCGAAGGCGGCGGTGGGCCCGGCGGCGACGACGCGTCGTTCGAGGCCGTGTGTGGTCAGGGCGTCATCGATCGGGTCGCGCAGGCTGCCGCGTCGCGAAACGGTGAGGTGTTCGGCGGCCGCGTAGCGCTCGAGGCTCAGCGGGCCTTCGGTGAGCGGGTGGCTCGGTCGGACGGCGACGACGAGCCGGTCCCTGCCGACGAGGCGGTGGCGGATGTCGGGGAGCGTCGGAGCGCTGGAGCTCGATTCGAGGTCGACCTCACCCCGGCGCAGCTCGGCGTCGTCCGTGCCGGGTTCGGCGGACAGGCGCAGCCGCACGCCGGAGGCCTGCCGGTGGACGGCGGTGACCAGGGCAGTGCCGGAGGCTGCGGTCAGGGCGTCGTGCCAGCGCACGGTGAACACGCGCTCAAGTGCCGCCAGGTCGAGTTCCTGCTGCGCGGAAAGAAGTTGATGGGCCTGTTGTACGAGGGCGTGGACTTGGGCGCGCATGGCCAGCGCCCGGGTGGTGGGAACCATGGTGCGGCCGGTGCGGACCAGGATCTGGTCACCGGTGGCCTTGCGGATGCGGCCCAGGGAGCGGCTCATCGCCGGTGCGGTGACGTGCAGGCGTGCTGCCGCGCCGGCGACGCTCCCCTCTTCGAGCAGGGCGTCCAGAGCCGTGAGCAGGTTCAGATCCAATTGCATGGCAGTAACTCTACAAGTGACAAGCATGCACTTGTTGTTAATGATCGGGCGGCCTACCTTCGAAGTGCGGGGGCGAGACAACCGCCCCGCTTCTCCGATTCCCCAGGGAGCCCACCATGAGCACAGCCATGCCCTTCGACGCCGACGGCACGCTCCTGTCCGACGTGACCGCCGCGGTGAAGGCCGCCGGCGTCACGCTGCGCGACCGCTACACCGCGTACGCCCGGGGTGCGAGCCTGGCCGAGATCGTCGGCGAGATCCACGCCAACGACGACGCGGTGTTGG
The DNA here is from genome assembly GCF_001279655.1 of Streptomyces sp. WM6372. Taxonomy (NCBI): domain Bacteria; kingdom Bacillati; phylum Actinomycetota; class Actinomycetes; order Kitasatosporales; family Streptomycetaceae; genus Streptomyces; species Streptomyces sp. WM6372. The sequence goes on from NZ_LGDB01000245.1 coordinate 5,806, forward strand.
ACGTACTGCGGGAACCCCTGTTGCGGGCCCGGCGCGGGTCGCAGTGGGCCGAGGACGAGCTGGCGGGCGGCGCGCTCCCGCCCGGGGAGTGGTGGGTCGTCGACCCCGCCGAGGGCAACATCAACCACGTCCACGGCATGGAGGACTGGGCCGTCACCGCCACCCTGGTCAGCGACAACCTGCCGGTACTCACCGTCGTCCACCTGCCACTGACCGGCGACACCTACACCGCGGTCGCCGGCGGCGGTGCCCGCCTCAACGACCGGCCCCTGAAGGTGTCCGCCAAGACCGAGCTGGGCGCCGCCCTCATCGGCACCGGCCAGGCCAAGCCCGGCGAGGACGAGCGCACCTTCCGGCGGATCGGTGACTCGGTCACCGCCATGCTCATCAACGGCCTGGTCGTGCGCGTGTCCGTTCCCGCCACGATGCAGCTCATCCACGTCGCCGCCGGACGCATGGACGCGTTCTGGCAGTTCTCCGACGTCCGCTCCGGCCTGGTCGCCGGCGCCCTGCTGGTCTCCGAGGCCGGAGGCGCCGTCACCGACCTGACGGGCGAACCCTGGAACACGGGCAGCCGCGACTTCCTGGCTGCCGCCCCCGGCATCCACACCGCCGCCCTCAAGGTCCTCTCGCCGATCGCCTGACCGGACGTCTCCACCCTTCCCACCCGATACCGCAAGGAGCATCACCGCATGACCAACATCGGCATCCTGGGCGCCGGCCGCGTCGGAACCAATCTCGCCCGCAAGCTCTCCGCAGCCGGACACCACGTCACCCTCGGCACCCGGAACCCCGAAGACACCGCTGCCCGCACCATGGGGCTCGACCCGCGGATCGCCTTCGCCGACCAGCGCACCACCGCCCGCACCACGGAGATCGTGATCAACGCGACGCCCGGCGACAGCTCCCTGGACCGCCTCACCGACCTGCGCGCCGAACTCGCCGGAAAGATCCTCATCGACGTCTCCAACGCAACCCGCGACGCGGCTGACGGCATGCCCGGCGACCTGTACTACCCCGGCAGCAGCCTCGCCGAGAAACTCCAGGCCGCCCTCCCCGACACCCGTGTGGTCAAGACCCTCAACACCATGCTGTTCATGGTCATGACCGCCCCCGAAACCCTGGCCACCCCACCGACCGCCTATCTCTCGGGGGACGACGAGAACGCGAAGAAGACCGTCACCAGCCTGCTCGGCGACCTGGGCTGGAAGCACGAACGGGTCGAGAACCTCGGCGACATCACTACAGCCCGCGCCACCGAAGCCATGATCCTCATCGTGCCCCACATCCTGCGCCGACACGGCTTCGACCCCTTCGCCGTCTCCCTCGCCCGCTGACCCCATACGACCGGGTTGAGAACGATGGCTCGTACGAGGCAGTTGGGGCGCCGACAGGGGCAACGCCCGCTGGGCTGCAAGCGACGCCCAAGCCCATCGCCAGCGGATCACGCCTACGACACGGGAGGCGACTCCCGAAGTCGTTGACAAACGACTCCCATTCCCGGTTCGATCTAGCTGACTCCCCGCCTGCGGGAGGTGCACACCACGTGAGCTGAACGGATTGGATATCACGGGAAGCTGGTGGAGCCCGAGTCAAGATCGTTCACGGAATGTGTGCCAGAACCCCACTTCGGGAGGCACCTGAGCCGTCCCGGAAATCGAACGCTCTGCCTTCCTGGGCGTATCTGGCGAGGGCGGACTTTCAGACGTTCTGCTGTCGGGCGAAGGGCCCGCACAGGGCTGCCCATTGCAGGAGCAGGATGGTCTTGCCGTCGGTGATGCGTCCGTCGCGGGTCATGGCGAGGGCCTCGGCAAAGGGAAGTTCGAGGACTTCGATGTCCTCGCCCTCTTCCTCGAGTCCTCCGCCCGTGCCGGTCCGGTCGGCCGGGGTGTAGGGGGCGGCGAAGAAGTGGAGGCGCTCGGTGACGGAGCCCGGACTCATGTAGGCGTCGAGCACGTGGGTGAGCGGGCCGAGTCTGATGCCGAGTTCTTCGGAGCTCTCGCGGCGGATCGCGGTGTGCGGGTCTTGCGCGTCGAGCAGTCCGGCCGCCGCCTCGATGAGCATGCCGTCGGGGTGGCCGTTCACGTAGGCCGGGTAGCGGAACTGGCGGGTGAGCAGGACGCAGCTGCGTTCGGTGTCGTAGGGCAGGACGGCGGCGCCGTTGCCGCGGTCGTAGGTCTCGCGCTGCTGGGTCTCCCACCGTCCGTCGCGGCGCCGGTAGTCGAAGGTGGTGCGACGCAGGACGTGCCAGCCCTGGGAGGAGAGTTCGACGTCGCGTATCCGTACGTCGGGGTTGCGGTCGAGGTCGCGTCCGGCGAGGTGGAGACCGGTGCGTCCGCGGTGATCGCGGGTGTCGACACCCGGGCTGTTCGTCACATGGTCTGCTGCGGGGTGCGGCGCGGAATCTCGGCGACGTCGTGGTAGACGGGCAGGCCGCGGCGGCAGGCGGTGGCGACGTCCTGGTCGGCACCGGCGGATTCGCCCGGCAGGCGCAGCACGGCGTCGCAATGGTCGAGCAGCCGGTCGGCGGTCGGGTAGAGCACCTGGTCGGCGAGGGGGTCGGTGGGGCCCGCGCCGGCGGAGCGGAGGACGGGCAGGGCGATCCACTCGCCGATCACGGGGAGATGTCCGGCCGCGAAGACGGGCCAGGCCGCGGTTTCCAGGCGAGCGAGGTTGGCGGCCATGGCCTGCTGGTCGCCGTCGGTGCCGGAACGGTAGGGACCTGCGATGAGGATGAGCAGGGGCTTGTCAGTCACGGCGGCTAAGATACATGCAGAATCGTGCAAGAACAGGAAGGAACGTGAATGCTGGCTGCTGAACGACGTGAGCACCTGCTCGATCTGCTCGCCCGTACGGGAAAGGTCGTGGCCAAGGACGTCGCCGCCGAACTGGGCATTTCCGAGGACAGCGTGCGGCGTGACCTTCGCGATCTCGCCGCCGAGGGGTTGTGCCAAAGGGTGTACGGTGGCGCGCTGCCCGCGTCTCCCGCAGTGGTGGACTACGACGCCCGGCAGGCGGTGGCCCCGGACGGCAAACGGAAGGTCGCCTCGGTGGCGGCCGCACTGGTGCGGCCGGGCGGCTCGGTGATCCTCGACGGCGGCACCACCGCCCTCGCCGTGGCGCGGGCGCTCCCGAAGGACCTCGCCTGCACGGTGATCACCCACAGCCCGACGATCGTCACGGCTCTGATCGACCACCTGCGGGCGGAACTCTTCCTCCTCGGAGGGCGCGTCTTCAAGCATTCGGCGGTCACCTGCGGCGCCGCCGCGGTCGAGGCCGCGCAGAACGTCTCCGCCGACCTGTGCCTGCTCGGCGTCACCGGCGTCCACCCCGAGGCCGGACTGACCACGGGGGACGCCGAGGAGGCGGCGATGAAGCGTGCCCTGTCCGCGCGGGCCGCGGACACCTACATCCTCGCCTCCTGCGAGAAGATCGGTACGGCCTCGCCGTACCGCGTCCTGCCGTGGGAGAAGATCACCGGGCTGATCACCGACGCCGATCCTCACGACACGGTCATCGAGCAACTTAAGACACTCGGTGTGGAGGTCCTCGTAGCCACGTGAGCTGCACGGATTGGATGTCACGGGAGGCTGGTGGAGCGCCATTCAATTCGGCGTCCTGGAGGTCGGCGAAGTCGGCGTCCACCGCGGCCCCGCGTCTGACACATCCCGGCCAGCGTGGGCGGGGGAAGGAGCGCACGAGACGGGAACTCTCATCTCGAACGGCACCCTGCCTGACGGCGTCACAGCTGCCCCCTGCGGGTGATTGGCTCACCTGACTGGTTATCTGTTCAATATCGGGGGGATTCCTGAACTCAGCCGATCCTGCACACAGGCTCTCGGAAGACTCCACAGGGGCGGAGGCATGCCATGTCCACGAACAATCAGGAGAACGACCCCAGCGCCGATCCTTTCGGCGACGACTGCGGCAGCCAGACGGACGGCGGACACCTCTGGGAGGAAATCCAGGTGTGCGTCCTGAAACAGCCCGGACCCTGCCTGGAAGTGGAAAGCCGTTGGGGCGTGATGGCGGGCAGCAGGGGAAGCACGACGGACTTTCAACTGGTTCCGACGGAGCGCCTCAAAGGGATCGAGTGCCCTAAGATCTGGGCCGGCGGCGCTACCGACTACTGGTCTGCCGCGCAAGGCAGGATCCCCCACTACTTCAGTCAACCAGCCGCGGCCGGACTGGGCATCAACTCCAAACAGGCCCGCAGACAAGACCAGTTGCACATCCACATGTCCCATTGCGCCGCCCAGGCGTTGCGCGACCTCGAAGGGTATGAGAAGCAGCAGAAGATCACTGCGGACGTGACGAAGTGGAAGAATGCGGTACTTCCGGTGACGGGCTTCGCATCGGAGACCCGAAACTACCGGGTGATGAAGTCCCCGAACCTCAGCAGTAACCTCTTCTACTCCCTCAGGCATCACGTGGTCGGGGACGACAGCAGGATGCAGTATCAGACGATGATCGTGCTTCCGGCAAAGTACGGCTTCTACATCCTGAACAGTGAGAGCGACCTCCCCAGCGGCACCAACACCTGCAACCACCTCCTCGACTGCGCCTGAGCGCCCGCCCCGTATGGGGTATCGCCGAGGTAAGCCCAAAAGGGGCCATCGGGTGATCTTGCGGTCTTACCCGATCAATCTCAGCGGCACTTTCTGTACCGCAACTACTCACACCCGGTGCAGTCGTCGTTGCTCCGGTTCTGTTGGTCGCTGGGACGCCGTTGCGGCGCCGCATGTTGCGCCGCTGTTACCGTGAGGACGGTCCGGGGCTCGTCAGCAAAAAGGACGGCTGGGGTGAGTCCGGGGTACTTCGTCGTCACAAACGTGGTTGTTCGAGCCCTCTGCTGGCCGTCGGAGTACGTACTCCGACGGCTTCGTCCTGCTTGAGCAGGGCCATCATCGGGCGGCGGTGAGGAGTACCCGTTTGCGGAGGAGCGGGAGTTTGGCGCGGCCGAACATCTGGCGTTTGACCATCTTGATGTGGTTGACCCGGCCCTCGACGGGGCCGGAGCTCCACTGGCTGGTCAGGCCTTGGACGACGGCGTCCCAGTCCTTCTCCAGGCCGGTGGCGAAAGAGTGGAGGCCGGGAAGTTCCTCGGCTCGCGCGCTGACGAACCAGGGCCCGACGACGCGGATGCGACGTCGCCGTCGTGGCCGCGGGTAGTCGCTGATGATCTGGTAGCTGCCGCGGTAGCCGAGAGCCTGGAGCTCGGAATGGAGCTGGATCGCGTTGGTGAATCCTTCTGCCCAGCGTTTGTCCAGGTGGGACTTGTAAGGGTCGAGCTGGCTGGGCCGTGGTTGCCGCCGGCCGCCGAGCAACTCCTCTGGGGTTGCCGCGCGGGCGCATCGCCGGATCGTGTTCCCGCCCATGTGTAACTCGCGGGCGATCTCCCGGATGCCGTGGCCTGGTCGAGGAGGGTGTGGACGAGGGCGTGACGTGCACGGATACGGGCTTCGAACGATGACATCTCCTTCGCTGGCGGCGGTTCAATGTCCGGCAGGTCATCGGGACCGGAGCTGGGTGACCGCAGGCATCCGTTGTGCCGGCGCACGCCTTGTTCCACCGCAGTGCCGAGGTTCTGCCACAGGTGAAAACGGAGCGACCTGGACGGCCTGCGGGGGCCCCGATGCGGGCTCCTTCAGCGCAGGAGCCCGCACGATCTCGGCAGATCGCCTCGATTCCAGAAATTCTCACGCAGCCATGCGGCCAGGGGCCCGGCGTCCCGTCCTGGCAGCAGGCCAAGCGGCTTGCGGATCTCGCCGTCGATGAGCACGGTCCCATAGTGCTGACCGCGGCCGGGCGAGAAATCGTCGACCCCGAGCACCTTGGGCACCTCCCAGGACGGGTCAGGAAGAACCATCAGCAGCCTCAGCAGCGTCGTCCGATTGACCACACTGTGCAGCACACCACGGCCAGCCGGGCTCCCGCCCACCGGCGTGCGCAACTGCAACGGCCTCCAGGAGCCGGCGCGAACCAGGCGTCCGTCTCCACGATCCGACGGAAGCCCACAGTCCGGGCACGAAACTCTGCCATCCAGGGTCCTCGCCACGATGTGCACAACCCCGCACTCCGTGAACACCCGCTCCACCAGAACTGCTTTGAAGTGCGGAAACAGCACCGCTATGAGGCCATCACACCGCACCACGGTCCCAGATGACGGCACGTCACCGTGGCAGAACCCAGGTGATCGTCCTCGCGGAATGGGCGCCAGAACCCCATTCCCGGGCTCTGGCTGAGGTTTTGTGGGGTGTGCGCGCTGAGTGATGACTGAGGTCGTCCGGTCGGTTCGGGAAGTCGCCCGAAAAAACGAGCAGCGGCCGGTGGGGTGTGGCTGACCGTTCGGGACCGTGGAAGAAGTCGTACTCCGGTCTCTCATTACTCTGGAGACATGAACGTGTTTGGCGGCGCTGACGGCCGGTATCTGGAGATGACCAACGGCGGCACGGCGGTGTTCGTGGACGTGCTGATGCTCGCCGTGTCCACGCTGGCCCGCGAGCCGTGGGATTTCCGCTTCGCCGCCCTGCTGACGCTCCAGGACCAGAACGTGATGGGGCGTGGGGTGGTCGGCTTCGGCCTGGCGGAGCTCAACTGGGGGGACACGGCGCAGGAGCGAGCCGCGGCCAAGGACTTCCTGCTACGCGTCCTCGATCTGGCGCTGTCCGGCCACCGGTGGGAGGAACTGACGTACGAGCCGCCCCGGGTCGAGGGGTACCTGCGCACGTACCGGGCGATGGTGGAGGAGTTCGACCCTGAGACCGCGAGGGCCGGCACGGGCGTCCTGCCCGGGCCGGGCGAGGCCGCGATGGCCTCGTGCGTACGCCACCGGGTGCTGGACGCGCTGCCGTTCTGGGAAGCGTGCGTGTTCTGCACAGCCGGGGTCTGAGGGCCTACGTCCCTCCGAGACCGCTCTCGGAGGGACGATCCCGTTTCTGCCCACTCGTGGGCGCCGAGCTCGAGCTGGATCCGCCGACCTCACGGCCCCCCATTCCCCAGAGTGCCGCCGAGGGATGCACCAGCGTCACCCAGTAGCATGGCGAACTCGTAGCCGAGCACGCTCCCGTCGCCCACGGCAGGGTCCGCGCACACATCGCGACCGTGCGCGGGGCTCAGCCCGAGGCGCAAAAGACGGCTCGACGGTCGAGCCGGATGCGAACCGCTCCGCAAGATGATCTTGCTCCGGTGGATCCTCGCGCCGGCGCGGGTCTATCGCGGGTCGGCACGTCCGAGGTCAGAGTTCGGTCGTCCAGATCCCAACAGGGTGCTCACTCGGCGGCAACCACAGCTGAGGCTGTGACGCGCGATGCCCCTCCTGAGCCTGTTCTTCCCAATGGAAGCGGTCGTCCGCGTCGGGCCACGCAACTTGCAACACGGGCAAAGGCGGCCGTCGGTAGAACCCGATCGCCCGTCCGAAGAAGGTCCGGTACCAGCGGCGATCCACATTCCTGAGCGCAACTTGGTGACCCTCGATCACGTCAGGATGCCTCTGGCCGTCAGCCACTACAGCACCCGCGGCGGCCTTCGCTCCGAGCCGGTTGAGCATGCGGTGCATGGCGTGGACATCGAGCCCGAACATGGCTAGTTCAGGTGCGCCGTGAGTGTGGGCGAGGCCGATCGTATAGGCGAACCCAGGACCGATCTCGTCCTCGGGAACCATCACGACGTGCCATCCGTGCTGCCGCACGTTCTCAGTGATCGTCAGATCCACGCGGTCCGCTTCGTCTCGGTCGCCGTAGTCATGGCAGAGGACGCAGCGGCACTGGAACGGATCAACGGTCATGCACGGATGCTACGCAGCGGCGATCGTTCGAATCAGGCAGCCGGGTTTCGCGGCGGCCCTCGTAACGAGGAGGTGAAGTCGCCCGTCGCCGGTCAATTCCCGGTGAGCTGCTGGTGGACGCACTGCGTGTACTGCTGGAAACCGTCGGGCTGGTAGCACTCCTGCGTCTTGTTCGCGTACCAGACGAAGAAGACGGCGACCAGGACGGACACCACGATCGCGATGGCCGACGTCACCACGCCGGTGAGGGCCTTGCCCCGGCCGATACCGGTCCGCTTGGCCGTCGTCAGGGCGACGAGGCCCAGGATCAGGCCGATGCCGCCGAACAGGCCGCCGATGAAGACGATCGACGTGCTCAAGCCGATGAGGCCCAGCACCATGGCGGCCCCGGCCAGGCCGTTGCTGCCGCCCGGAGGCCGCATGCCGTAGCCGCAGCCCTGAGGGCCGGGGGAATACGGGTCCGCCTCAGCGGCCCAAGCCGATGCCGTGTGATGCGGCGGCATCTCCAGTCCTTGCGTGTTCATCAGACGTCCTCCGGTCAACTGTTCAGGGCACGATCCTGGCTTCCGGGGTCGCGGATGCGCATCGCGGGAAGGCGGGAGAAACTGCTCCCTCGATCGGGGGAGGCCAGCGGTGAGCTGCTCGGTCATACTGGGCCGATCATGATCAAGGGACTCCGGCCGCTGCTGCGCGGCTCCACGTATTCGGGCATGCTGTTCGCCTATTGCGGGGCGTTGGCGAGCCTTCCACTGCTGCCTTTCGCACTGCTGCCGACACTGGCGTGGCCATCCGCTCCCTATGGAATCCAGGCCGTCCTGGTCCTCCTGGACTGGGCAGCACTGATCGGCTTGTTCGGGCTGGCCCGCACCACACGGCGGGCGCTGATCGCGTTCGCCCGCCAACTTCTGCGGGTGCCGCTGCCGGCCCCTGCCGTGTCCTCCGCCGCCGACCATTGGCGGACGCCCCTCTGGCTGGTGCTGCACGTAGCGCTGGGGTGGACGGGGGCGCTGACGAGCGGTGTGCTGATCCTCATGGGGATTGCGCTCCCCGGGGGATGGCTCGGTGCCGAAGCCGGGCTGAGTCTGTTCGGCCGTTCGCTGCGGTCCGACGGCGGATGGCAGAGCTGGGTGGTGGCGCTCGGCTGCCTGCTGCTGGCGGCGGTCGTGTGCGTGGTCGTGACGAGCGTACTGCGGTGGCTGGCGCCGAGGCTCCTGGGTCCTTCGTCGGCCGAGCAGCTCGCGCTGATGGCCGAGCGGGAGCAGCGGCTGGCCGAGCGCAACAGGCTGGCCCACGAGCTGCACGACTCGATCGGGCACACGCTGACCGCGACCACGATCCAGGCGGCGGTGGCGGGAGAGGTGCTCTCCGCCGACCCGGGGGCGGCGCGGGCCGCACTGCGCAGCATCGAGGAGTCGGCCAGGGCCGCGCTGGAGGACCTGGATTACGTACTGGGCGTACTGCGCGAGGAGAAGGCGGAGACGGCACCCACCCGGACCCTGGCCGACCTGCCCGAGCTGTTCGACCGGTTGCGGCACGCAGGCGCGGTGCTGGAGGTGGAGCTCTCGGGTGAGCTGGCGCAGGTGCAGGGGACGCTCTCCCGGGCCGCGTACCGGATTCTGCAGGAAGGGCTGACGAACGCGTTGCGACACGGGTCGGGCGGTCCGATCGAGGTCCGGGCGGCGGTCGCGCCGGACCGGCTGGAGCTCGCAGTGGTCAATGGGGCGGGCGCGGGCGCGGGCACACGTACGGGCACGGGTGTCTTCCGGACGTCCGGGCACGGCCTGCCCGGGCTGGCCGAGCGCGTACGGCTGCTGCACGGTGAGATCGAGGTCGGCCCGGACGGACCACAGCACTGGCGGTTGGCGGTCCGGCTGCCGGTACGGGTGTCGGCATGATCGGCTCTGACGCGGACCCAGCCGTCATGACCGGCGCCGGCTCGGGCCCCGCCACCACCAGCCCCACCGGTACCCCCGTCACGCTCTTGATCGCGGACGACGACGCGGTGACCCGCAGCGGTCTGGGCACATTGCTCGCGGCGCAGCCGGGGATCGCGGTGGTCGGGGAGGCCTCCGACGGCGTCGAGGCCGTCGAACAGGCGCGGCGGCTGCGGCCGGACGTGGTCCTGATGGATGTACGGATGCCGCGGTGCAACGGCATCGAGGCCACCCGGCGGCTGCTCGCCGAGTCGGCCGGACCGCCGAAGGTCGTGGTGATCACCACCTTCGAGAACGACGGCTACGTCACCGCGGCGCTCAGCGCTGGGGCCAGCGGGTTCGTGCTCAAGCGGCATCCGGTCCCGCAGATCGCCGAGGCGGTACGGGTGGTGGCGACGGGGGAGGCGATCCTCTTCCCGGCTGCACTGCGCCGGATGGTCGCCGCCCGCCCGCTGGACTGTGCCGAGGCGTTGCCGAGGGCGGCGCTGACGGAGCGGGAGGAGGAGGTGCTGCGGTCGATGGCTACGGGTCTGTCCAACCCGGAGATCGCGAAGTCGCTCATGGTGAGCCTGGAGACGGTGAAGACACACGTCGGGAACGTGCTGACCAAGCTCGGTGCGCAGAACCGGACCCACGCGGTGGTGATCGCGTACGAATCAGGTCTGGTGGTGCCGGGGTTCACCGGCTGACGCGCAACACGGCCCGCGTGATCGCCACCGACTCAGGTACTGCCCGGTCTGAGCAGCGTCTCCAGAAGGGTGACGCGCGCGCTACCCGCCGGCGACGAACCGCCCTGAAGCGCTGGGGCTTGGAGGAGCTGAGCGACTCGCTGGAGCTGCCGGCCAGCGAGGTGGTCACCTCGACAAGGCAGGAAGGGGCTCCAGGCCCCGTACCCCGTACCCGCAGCGCCTGCGCACGAAGGCACGGCACAGATCGGCCATCTCAACCCGGCCGGAAGCACGGACACGTGCGGGCCGCGAGCGCGGGGGAGCCGGTGGGCGGAAGGTGCTGGCCCGGCGGTTCTCCTGCGTAGCCTTCGAGCCGTAGCCCTTGTCGCGATGATGTGGTCGGGGCACACGCGTGGCCGACCGGGTCCGAGACGGGGCACCCGTATCGCCCCCATCACGGCGGTGAACTGGCTGCAGTCGTTTGGGTTTCCGCCGGTCAGAACGAATGCCAGAGGCCGGCCCGCTCTGTCGCAGACCACGTGGAATTGCTGGTCAGCCCGCCGCGGGACCGGCCAAGTGCCGGGCAGTGGAGCCCCCTTTCGGGTCCGTCGCAAGCACCAAGGGATTTCGCTCCTCCTCGGCGTCACCCTCCGCAGCTGATCTGCGGGGGGAGTGCTGACCCGCCTCGGCCTGCCAGGCGGGGTCTGCCTATGCTGCCGTTATGGGTCTGGATCTCACGCTGTTCATGGCGGACTGGGAGTATCTGAGCGCCGTCCCCGTCGAGAACCGGGTCCAAGCGCTGGACGATGCAGCCTGGTCACCGGAGCTCGACGACGAGTACCAGGGGGGTGGGCGGCCCGACGGCTGGCTGTGGCCCCCGGATCGGGGGTCCGTGTGGTGCGTCGAGTACAGCTTCTTCACCACCACCGGCTCCTATCGCCCGCACGCCCGGGCCGGGGATGCGTGGGCCGACATGCGGCTCCTCGTCGGCGCAACCCTGCGCGAGGCGATCGACACCCTTCTCATCGGTCTGATCTGGGATGCGGATCCGGCCGACGATCCCGCGCTGACCGGCGGTGGGGGGTTCTTCCCGTCGGCCACCGACCGCTGGCGCCCGCGTGTCCTTCTGGTGTGCCCGCCTGAGGCAGTACCCGGCAAGGCCCGTGCCTGGGCGCGGGTGGAGTCTCACCTTGAGGCGTTGCGCGAGCCGTTCGCCGCCGAGTGTGAGGGCTGGGCAGGTCGCCCGGACACCTTCGAGGACTTCACCGCGCTTCTGCGTGAATGGGGCGACGTGACCACGGAGGCCGCGCGCCGCGGTTGGGGGCTCGTGGGTCTGCCTTAGACCTCGGATCGGGGTTGTGCCCGTGATGTTTATCGCGGCGGCGTCGAGTCCTTGCGGAGGAGCTCATCTGCAGTGCAGGACTGGTCAAGATCCAGGACAAGGCAGATGCTGAAGCCTTGGTCATCACGCTGAACCTGGCCTTGGAGGTCGCACCAGCTGGTCGAACTGTCAGCGTTCACCGACAGGACGAACGACTTTCCTTCGGTCGCCGAGTCCGAGGCTACGAAGCTCGCCTGTGGGCCGTGCTGCGTCCAGAACTGCCAGGTACCAGCCATGTCCGTAGGGCACCCATAGTCGGGGACTGCATCGCTGATTCCGATTGCCGAGAAGCCATGTCCAGCCGACACGCGCACTCTGGCCCCGTTGGCATTGCTCCAGTCCCCGACGAGCTCGACCTGTTGGATCACGGCAGCCTCGCCGCCGGCTCCAGCGCATGCTGTGCACGCAAGAAGCAGGCATCCGAGGACCGTGGCCAACTGCCTGAAGGGCCTGGCGAGACGGTGGCAGCGCCGCCCATCTGACATGGACTGACTGCCCTGACCGTCTTGGACTGGGGCCGGAGCCCTGTTTGCTGAGTCCATGCCACCCCGCCCGATCGAGACTGCTGGCTATATGCGCCCGGCAACCACTTCGACAGGAAGAGCCGAGTGCGGCCGGAGCCAGCCTTCCATAGGTTTTGAATATGTTCAATTAGCGTTTCCCGCTGAGGTCTGCAGCCGAAGCCTCCGCAGGCAGATGATGCTGCAAGCCAGTTCGAGCAGGCCCTGGTGGAGATCGGCGCGTCGTTCGTAGCGGGTGCGGAGTCGTTTGAACTGGTGCAGCCAGGCGAAGGCGCGCTCGACGACCCAGCGCACCTTGCCCAGTCCGGAGCCGTGGGCGACGCCGCGTCGGGCGATCAGCGGTTTGATGCCGCGCTTCCACAATAGACGGCGATATTTGTCGAAGTCGTAGCCCCGGTCGGCGTACAGGCGTCTGGGCTTGCGGCGGGGGCGTCCCCGCAGGCCCCGGATCGGTGGGATCGCGTCCAGCAGGGGCAGGAGCTGGGTGACGTCGTGCCGGTTGCCGCCGGTGAGCGTGACGGCGAGCGGGGTTCCGTGGCGGTCGACGATCAGGTGGTGCTTGGAGCCGGGACGGGCACGGTCTACGGGCGAAGGGCCGACGTGATCCCCCCTTTGAGGGCCCGGACATGAGAGCCGTCCACGGCGCAGTCGTCCAGGTCCAGCGAGTCCGCACGGCGGAGTTCGCCCAGCAGGGCGGCGTGCAGGCGCGGCCAGACCCCGGCCTCGGTCCAGGCCCGCAGCCGGCGCCAGGCCGTCACCCCGGAGCAGCCCACAGCCTCCGCCGGGACGTCCCGCCAGGCAACGCCGGTCCGCAGCACGAACAGGACTCCGGCGAGCGCCACGCGGTCGGGCACGCGCAACCGCCCGGGAAACCGGCGGCGCCGTTCAGAAGCGGGCGGCAGCAGAGGGGCCACCCGCTCCCACAAGTCGTCAGGAACAAGATCAGCACGCACCCGGACACCCTGCCGACCAAGATCGGCAATCGCAAGACCCGCGGCTCGGCTCATTCTGAAACGATCAGTTAGGGGGTGTGTGACTGGCCGGGTATACGACCTGTTCCGCCGATGGCAGCGGGACGGTACCTGGTACCGCGTCCTCACTCGGCTCCAGTCCCTGGCCGACGCGAAAGGAGCGATCACGGGGGACTTGAGCGTCGACTCCACGGTGTGCTGTGCCCATCAGCATGCGGCCGGGGTCCGGAAACGTGGTGCCTGCAGAAGGAACCACCAGGCGGTGTCGCCGCCGAGCCCGGCGATCACGGACCGGGACGCTCACGAAGCGGGTTCACCACCAAACTTCACCTGGCCGTTGACAAGGCGTACGCCTCCCGCAAGCATCGCGCCTCCCTACGCCGCCGCGGGATCCACTGCACCATCCCCGACCAGGCCGACCAGGCACACGACCGCAGGGAATTCGGCCTCCGCGGAGGTCTGCCACCGCGCTTCGCCCCGACCGACTACCGCGAGCGCGATGGGGTCGAGTGCGTGATCAACTGCCTCAAGAGGCACCGCGCTGTCGCCACCAGATACGACGAGCTCGCGGTCCGATACGAGGCCACCGTCCTGATCGCAGCCATCAACGAGTGGTTGTGACCCGTTCGTTTCACATGGGAGGGGTGCGGGCGGCGAGCAGTTCCCGCAGAAGTTCCACGATGAGATCGGGCTGTCCCGCGAACGGTGAGTGGCCTGTCTGCCATTCGCGCACGTCGGTGCAGCGCGATGCCATCCTCCGCTGGAGGCCGGGGTCGATGGCCCGGTCCTGTGCACAGACGACGTAGGTGGCTGAAGTCCTCTTCCAACTGTGGCGTTGCGGGACTCCTCGTCCGCAGCCCGGGGCTTGCGGACGCAGCAGGCCGACTGCCCGGGCGGCGAGGGGCTCGGGGCAGTCGCCGTAGAGCGTGTCGACGGCCCGGCCGGGGTGCAGACTGGTCGAGCCGTAGGGCTCAGGGATGATCGCGTCCCGGAGTTGCGGGGACATGCCGCCTAGACTGGCCGCGCTCTCGTCGGTATCCAGCACGAAGGCCGCCAGATGGACTAGGTGCTCCACTCCGCGTACCCCTGTGATCACTGACCCTCCGTAGGAGTGACCGAGGACGATCGGGGACTCCGGCAGCGCATCGATGACGGCCTGGACGGCGGCTGTGTCGGCAGGCAACGAGCCCCGATGGAGCTCAGGCACGACGACCTCGGTTCCGGCGGTCCGCAATCGTTCCGCCACCACATCAAAGTGCTCGGGACGGTGATACAGACCGTGTACAAGCACCACAGCACCCAACTCGCCCGTCTCCTCAGATCGATGCCGGACAGCGAGCCTAGCTCCGAACCACGGCGAACCCACCACCTTGATCCGCTTTCGACACACAGCCTGCCTGGGGTATGTCCAGAGAACACGTGGTGCCCTCCCGACGCCGGCGCGCCGGCCCGCGGCCCTGGCGCCGGTCCCGGACCGGACGGCCCATCCGGGACGAGCCGTGCGCGTTCCTTTTCCGGGCCGCGCTGGGTGCGGTGAGGCCGGTGGAGCGTCACTCGCCGATGCCCAACAGCTGGAAGGGGCCTCAGGGCGGAGGCTGAGGACGGAGCGTGCGCCGACCCGTGTCGCGGAAGCCTGGGAGCCTCGGATTGCCGTCCCGGCTCTCCAACGGAGCACCAGCCACGCGCGCTGCTGCTGCGCGAGGGCCGCGCCCATGTGACGGGACACGGTTACTGAACGCCCACATACGATGACCGGTCCGTAGCCGCGGGCGCCGCCGGGCCAGGTGTGCTGCGGGTGCCGGGCTTCCCCTCGGGGACGATACTGAAGGTCACGGTGCGTGGAGGCGACATGGGTGAACCGGAGCGTCGTGGCCCGAAGCCGGCCTCGGTGCCCGTCATCGAAACGGCAGCGGTCGTACTGGACGACGCGGGCGTGGTCATGGCCCGTTCGGAGCTGGCTGCGACCCTGCTGGAGTGTTCGCCGGGTCAGGCCTGCGTCTCCTTGCTGGGACTCCTGCCGAGCGTCGGTACGGAGGAGGGACCGGCCAGTCGTCTGGTCACCGTTCCGGGTGGCGATCAAGCAGGTCAAGAGGGCCCTGTGGCCTCTCTGGTCTGCACGGTTGTCCGGCTTGCAGCTGACACACCCGGCGCATCCGGCGCCGCCGCGCAGTGGCTTGTCCTGGTCGCTCCGGCGGAAAACGCGGTGGAGGCAGCCGAGCGAGATGCGTGGCGACGCCGGACAGGGCTGTCCCACGCCGCCGCCGAGGGCATCGGCGCCTCCCTGGACGTGATCGAGATGGCGGAGACCCTCGTGGATCTGCTCGTTCCCGATTTCGCCGACCTGGCGACCGTGGACATCGCCGAGCAGGTGCTGGTGGGCGACGAGCCCCCGCACCTGGACACCAGCGGCGACGTCCGCCTGCGCCGGACCGCCGCCGCGCAGAGCCCGGAGATATCCGCCGAGAACCTCCTGGCGGTGGGAGAGGCGCTTCCGCCGGTGACGGACAGTACGTTGATGCGCCCCCTCATGAAGGGGCTGCCCGTGCTGGTGCCGGACGTCGCCGTCCTGCACGCGAAACTCGGCGTGGATCCGGAGAACCTGCGGTTGCTCGTCCCGAGCGGGGCGCACTCCTCCGTGGCGGTGCCGCTCTACGCTCGAGGCCTGATCCTCGGCTGCGTCACGGTCTGGCGCAGTCAGTTGCCCTCCGCGTTCAGCGAGGAGGACGCTGCCCTGCTCCAGGACGTCGTCTCCAGGGCCGCGCTCGGCGTGGACAACGCGCGCCGTTACACGAAGGAACACCGGTCGGTGGTGGCCCTTCAGCGAAGCCTGCTGCCGCGCTCGGCTTTGGATTCCGCGGCTGCGGAGACGGTGGGCGTCTACCAGCCGGCGGGTGGCGGCGTCGGGGTCGGCGGGGACTGGTTCGACGTGATCCCTCTGCCCTCGCTGCGCGTCGGATTCGTCGTCGGAGATGTCGTCGGCCATGGACTCGATGCCACCGCGGCCATGGCGCGACTGAGGACCGCGGTGCAGGCCCTGGCCGACCTCGATCTGGATCCGGGTGAGCTGCTCACACACCTGGACGACCTGGTGCTCGGTCTCTCCAGCGAGGAGATGACCGGCGATTCCCGCTCCGAGACGGCGATGCTCGGAGCGACGTGCCTGTACGCCGTCTACGACCCGGTGACGAGGAAGTGCACCGCTGCCACGGCGGGACATCCGCCGCCCGCCCTGCTGTCGCCCGGTGACGAGCCGGCCTTCGTCGGCACGGTGCCGGGACCACCGCTGGGAGTCGGCGGAATGCCATTCGAGGTCACGGAGTTCGCAGTACAGCCCGGCAGTATGCTCGCGTTCTTCACGGACGGACTCGTCGACAGCCGAGACGGCGACATCGACGAGGGAATGGAGAGGCTGAGGAGCTCGCTCGCCGGCGCGGACCCGAGCCGGAGCCTGGGCGAGATAAGCCAGAGGATCTTCGACAGCGTGCTCCCTCAAGAGCCCGCCGACGACGTCGCTCTGCTGCTCGTCCGTACCCACGCCCTCTCGTCGGATCAGGTCGCCGAGTGGGAACTCGAACCCGACCTGTCCCTCGTCGCGCACGCCCGTGATCTGGTGGTGGGCCAGTTGGGCGACTGGGAGTTGGACGAACTGAGCTTCGTGACGGAGCTCGTCGTCAGCGAACTGGTCACGAACGCGATCCGGTACGCGGGCGGACCGGTGAGGCTCCGGCTGATCCGTGACCGGGTGCTCGTATGCGAGGTGTCCGACCCCAGCAGTACTCAGCCGCGCCTGCGTCGCGCACGGGAGTCGGACGAAGGCGGGCGTGGCCTCTTCCTCGTGGCCCAGCTCACCGACCGCTGGGGCTGCCGGTTCACCGGTACCGGGAAGACCATCTGGACGGAGCAGCCCATAGGAGGCTTCCTCGTCTAGGGTTCCACGACCTCGGCCCGCTTCGTGGAATGGCGAGGCGAGACGAGGCGAGGCGTCGGTCCTAGAGGAGTGGGAACCTCCCCTGAAGCGCCGGCCGAGTCGCGTGCCGGATGGGCGTTCATACCCAGGCGCTACGCGGGCCAAGCCGTTCGGGAGTGCGATGTGCAGGACCTGCCCTTCCCAGGTGTGGTTGCAGTCATGGCCGCGGCGGTGCCATCCACTGACACCCGACTTCGCGGCGCCCATGTCGCACCAAGTCCCGAGAGGTGTCACCGCGCCGCCCGTCCGGACCTCGTGACGTGCATTCAGGCGGCCGTGGAACCGCCCCTGTGCCCAGGTTGCTTGGCGGGGCGGCAGCGGCGCGTGTAGTAGGCGTAGGTCAGTACCAGGACGAGAGGGCCCCACAGCATCCCGGGGGCGATGCAGAGGCGGGCCAGTATCTGCCAGCCGCCACTGCTGAACCCGGCGGCGTCACCCACACCGAACCAGCTCAGCAGTACGGGTGCCCAGAACACGGTCGCGCTCAGGCCGCCGAGGGAGGCGGGGATGATCGCCGCAAAGGGAGCAATCCGTTTGCCGCCGATGAACGGAAGCCATGCGGGGGCGACCTCGCCCCATCCCCGCACCAGTCCGAGGGACAGTAGCGCCAACCCCTCCGTGATCAAGCTGAGCCCGAAGACGTAGGGGACGGACACCCACAACGACGACGGCATCGCCCCGTCCGCGTCCAGCCCCATCTCAAAGCCGAAGGCGAACGGTAACCGCCACAAGCACTGGGGCAGTAGCAGCAAAGGGATCGCATGGGCGGTGATGGAGGCCCATGGTGGGACCGGACGTTCGGTGTGGTGCGCAGTCGTGGTCGGGTGAAGTCCGTCGATCGCTGTCATGGCATCAGCTTCTTCGGTCCTCGGCGGCTGGTCGTCACCCCCGAGGCGGTACAGCCGTCTGCACGGGGGAGCCATGAGTCAGCCTTCGGGATGATGCGTCGGCGGGAGAGGGCATCGCCGGTGTTCGACGCTCAGAGCCTCTCCGGTGGCCGGGCCCGGTGACACCACCCCCCGGATCATCAACAACAAGGGGGGAATTCATGCCGGATCCGAAAGCCGTAGGCTCCACTGCGGAGCCACTGAAAGGCAACGGGGGGAGGGCGGGCGCGGGCGCGTGGGGCTCAGGTCCGCGCTGCGGGCAGAGACTGCTACGGCCCCTGCTCGCCCGGCAGTTCGCGGGCTGACCTCAGCGGCGACAGGAGCAGGGGGATCACGGCGAGCAACTCGCCCAGTGCCCCGACCCACAGAGCCGTCCGGGCCCCGAAGTGCTGTCCCACCAGCCCTCCGAGGAGCGCGCCGATCGGCATGGATCCCCACACCACGAAGCGGATGGTCGCGGTCATCCGGCCCAGGAGGGGTTCGGGGCACAGCCGCTGCCGATAGGCGACCGAGGTGACCTTGAAGGTCATGTAGGCGGTCCATCCCAGCCCCTGGAGCAGGACGGCGACGGCGAACCGCCGGTCCGCCTGGTAGAAGGGCAGCGCCAGCAGCCACAACAGGCCGCTGACTACGACGGACGCGCACATGGCCCGCCCCTGCCCGAGCACGGCGGCGATCCGCCGGGTGAGGAGGCTGCCGACCAGCCCGCCCACGGCTTCTGCGGCGAACACCGCACCGCACAACAGCGGTGACAGTCCGAGGTCTCCGGCGAGCAGGACCAGGAGCATGGCGGCCCCGACGGTACCGCAGAGGTTGGAGACGGCGGCGGCGAGGGTCAGCGCCCGCAGGATCCGGTGCCCGAACACGAAGCGGAGGCCTTCGGCGATCTCGCTGCGCAGCGACGCTTCCGGCCGCGCCGCGGGGCGTTCGCCGAGGGGCCTGACGCGCGCGACGAGGAGCGCCGAGACCGCGTAACTGAGGGCGTCGGCGGCGAGTGCGACGGGTGCGGTGAGGGCGCCGACCAGTGCTCCGGCCAAGCCCGGGCCGCCGACCTGGGTGATGTTTCGGGTGGCTTCCAGTCTCACGTTCGCCCGTACCAGCTCCGTCCCGCCCACCAGCCGCGGCAGTGCGCTCTGGGCGGCCACGTCGAAGAAGACCGTGCACACAGACATCCCGAAGGCGACGGCGTACAGCTGGAGGAGCGTCAGGGCGTCCAGCCAGGCGGTGAGGGGGATCGAGAGGAGCAGGGCGGCGCGTCCGAGGTCGCCCGCGACCAGCACTGGCCGCAGGGGCAGTCGGTCCACCCAGGCGCCGGCGGGCAGGCCGATGAGCAAGAAGGCCAGGTACTCGGACACGAGGAGCAGGCCGGTCTCGAACGCCGTGGCGTCGAGAGTGCCGATCGCGACGAGGGGCAGGGCGAGGAGGGTCACGGCGGATCCGGACTGGCTCACGGTGTCGGCGGCCCAGAGCGCGCGGAAGCCGACTGCGGAGGAGGGCCGTTCGGCTCGTCGGTGGCGGTGGCGGTGGCGGTGGCCGTGGCCGTGGCCGTGGCGGTGGCCGTGGGCGGTGCCCGGGCAGGAGTGCGTCATGGGTGCGAAGATCACCGGCGCGGGGGCTGCGCGGCCATTGTTTTAGTCTGGGCCGAAACCTGGTGGGCAGCGTGGAGGGGGCCCGGGCATGGGCGAGGTGCGGTTCGGGGTGCAGGACGTGGCGGGGGTCAGGTTCGCGGTATCGCCGCTGTGGGAGACGGTCGTCAGCTTCTCGGCCGTCGCGGATCCGGGGCGTTACGCGGTCCACTTGCCGTGGATCACGTCGGTACGGCCGTTGTGGGAGGACCGGGCTCTCGCCCGGCGGACCGCTCCGCTGCGGGTCGTGGCCGGCGCGGATCCCCTCCGGCCGGACCCGCCGGGCTTCCTGACGCCCCCTCCACGCTGCCCGCTGGCCGAATTCGAGGAGGAACTCGCGATCCTGCTGGCCGCACCGGCCCCGGAGCCCGGGATGGACCTGCCCGGTCTGGAGGATGCCCTGCGTGCCTGGTGGGAGGCGGCGGTGCGGCCGTACTGGGCCCGGATCCGGGCGGTCCTGGAGGCGGACATCGCGTACCGGACCCGGCAGCTCGCGGAGGACGGCATCCAAGAGGTACTCGCCCGGCTGCATCCCACGCTGAGCTGGAGCGGCGACCGGCTGGTCTCACCAGACCTGGCCCCTGCCGTCCTCGACCTGGACGGCAGGGGGCTCACATTGGCCCCGAGCGCGTTCACGCTCCGCTGCCGGCTGCTGACCGGACCCGGTCCGGTGCCGCCGGCCATCGTCTACCCGGCGCGGGCCGTCGGCACCCTGTGGGAGCGGCGCGGTGCCTCCGGCGAAGGGCTGGCCCGGCTGCTGGGCCGCAGCCGGGCCCGGCTCCTGGCGTTCACCACCTCGCCGGCCACCACGACGCAGCTGGCCGCCCGGACCGGGCTGAGCCTCGGTGCGGTCTCCCAGCACCTCGCGGTGCTGCGCGACGCCGGTCTCGTCACGAGCCACCGCTACCGGCGCGAGGTGCACTACGCGACGAGCGAGCTTGGCGACGCTCTGATGGATCGGGCCCAGGGCGGATCGGCTGACCCGGTGGAACGACCGGTTGCCGCGCCACCTCAATCCGCTGGACGTGGTGGGGGCGACCATTCGAGCCGGGTACGCCTTTGACACCGTGCCGGCCGCATGGGGCGGGGTACTGGGCCGTTTCGATGCGGGTTCCCTGCGCCATGTGGCGGCACCCGTTCTCATCCTCTCTCACCCTCAACGGCGAGAAGGACTCCGTCTTCCGGTCCAGTGGAAGGGAGTTCGCCCGCGCCCGTCTGCGGGCACGGATCGAACTGATCCCGCGCGCAAGGCACCTCGCGAACTTCGACGACCCAGATGCCTTCACCAGCGCCGTCTGCCGCTTCGCGGTGCAACTGCCCCTTTCCACCAACTGAAGTCCCGACGCACCGTCTACATGCCGTCCGTGCCATGGCCGTAGAACCACGCTCGGCAGTACCTCTCGGACGGGTCGCCGTCGCGGAAGAGCGGTCAGGGCCCTTGAGTTGGCCCCAGCTGAGCGCTCGCCAGGTGTCCGCGACGGTCTCGGCGACCGGGCGGCAGCACGGACCCGTGCCCGACGCCGGCCACCTGAGGGTGCCCCGTCGGGACTGCGACGCGCACGTGACGAGGGTCCGCGAGAGTGCAGGGCAGCTCCCCGAGGTGCTCACGGGGCCGTTGGCGAAACTGCTCGATGGCCATCGCGAACTGGAGGCTGCGGCCAGCAGCTCATCGGACGGCTGGGGGAGTCCTTCGCCCCGCACGGCGCGGCGCGCAACACCAAGACCCTCCACGCGCTAGAACCATGGAACGCTGCCGACGCCGAGCGCCGTCGTGTTTGGTCAAGGCCCGTACAGCTTCTGGCATCCAGCCCTGGGAATCACAGGAGGCCTTCGCGATCACCCGAGACCCCTGAGCAGACC
>NZ_LGDB01000246.1:0-29220 GCF_001279655.1 Streptomyces sp. WM6372
GGGCAACGTCAAGCTGCTCACCGAGCCGGTGGCCTGGCCGGCGGGCGAGCGCCCGCGCCGCGCGGGCATCTCCTCCTTCGGCCTCAGCGGCACCAACGCCCACGTCATCGTCGAGGAGGCCCCGGCCGCCGAGCCCGCGGAGGCCGAGGGCGAGATCCGTACCCTCCCGCTGGTCCCCGTCGCCCTGTCGGGCCGTTCGGCGAAGGCGCTGGCCGAGCAGGCCGGGCGGCTGCACGCACACGTCACCGGGCACGCGGACGTGTCCCTCACCGACCTCGGGTTCTCCGCGGCGACCACCCGGACCGCGCACGAGCACCGGGCCGTCGTCGTCGGCGCCGACCGCGAGGAACTCCTCGCCGGCCTGTCGGCGCTGGCCGAGGGCTCGGCGGCGGCGGGCGCGGTGCAGGGCGCCGTACGCGAGGGCCGCTCGGCCTTCCTCTTCACGGGCCAGGGCGCGCAGCGGCTGGGTATGGGGCGTGAACTGTACGCGGCGTTCCCGGTGTTCGCGCAGGCGCTGGACGCGGTGGTCGTGGCCGTGGACGAGCACCTCGACACCCGGCTGTACGAGGTGATGTGGGGTGAGGACGAGGCGCTGTTGAACAGCACCGCGTTCACGCAGCCCGCGCTGTTCGCGATCGAGACGGCCCTGTTCCGGCTGGTGGAGTCCTGGGGTGTGCGGCCCGACTTCCTGGCGGGGCACTCGATCGGTGAGATTTCGGCCGCGCACGCGGCGGGGGTGCTGTCGCTGGAGGACGCGGCCCGCCTCGTCACCGCGCGCGGTCGCCTCATGCAGGCGCTGCCCGCAGGGGGAGCCATGGCCGCGATCCAGGCGACGGAGGAGGAGATCCTCCCGCACCTGACCGGGGCCGTCGGCATCGCCGCCATCAACAGCCCGCGTTCCGTGGTCGTTTCGGGTGCCGAGGATGCCGTCGAGGCGATCCAGGCGGAGTTCACCCAGCTGGGCCGCAAGACGACCCGGCTGCGGGTCTCGCACGCCTTCCACTCTCCGCTCATGGACCCGGCCCTTGCCGAGTTCCGCGCGGTCGCCGAGTCCGTGACGTACGCTCCCGCCCGGATCCCGGTCGTCGCCGGGGTCCACGGCGAGCTCAGCGAGGACTGGGGCACCCCCGACTACTGGACCCGCCACCTCCGCGAGGCGGTCCGCTTCTCCGACACCGTCCAGCACCTGCACGCCAAGGGCGTCCAGACGTTCGTCGAGCTCGGCCCCGACGCCATCCTCACCGCGCTCACCCAGAACACCCTGGACGGCGAAGACGCCGTCGTCGAGCCGGCCGTACGCAAGAACCGGCCCGAGGCGCGCACCCTCCTGACCGCCCTCGCCCGGCTCCACGCCACCGGCACCGCCGTCGACTGGACCGCCTTCTACTCCGGGACCGGCGCGGAGGCGGTCACGCTGCCGACGTACGCCTTCCAGCGCGAGCGGTACTGGATGATCGCCGACCTCGCGGGCGGCGGTGACGCCACCGCCTTCGGCCTCGCGCCCGCCGACCACCCGCTGCTCGGCGCGGTCATCTCCTCGCCCGACTCGGACGGGCTGACCTTCAGCGGACGCCTCTCCGTCGACACCCAGCCCTGGCTGGCCGACCACGACGTGCTCGGCGCCGTCCTGCTGCCCGGCACCGGCTTCGTCGAACTCGCCCTGCACGCCGGGGAGCAGGTCGGACGCACCACCCTGGAGGAGCTCATCCTCCAGGCCCCCCTCGTGCTGCCCGAGCACGGTGGCGTCGCCCTCCAGGTCACGGTCGGCGGTCCGGACGAGCTGGACCGCCGGGCCGTGCTCATCCACTCCCGGCCCCAGGACTCCCTCCCCGACACCCCCTGGCTGCTGCACGCCCAGGGCCTGCTCGCCGAGGCTCCCGCCGCGTCCGGCGCGGACCTCACCGCGTGGCCGCCCGCCGGCGCCGCCGAGGTGACCGTGGACGAGGCGTACGAACTGCTCCGGGAGCGCGGCTACCACTACGGGCCGGTTTTCCAGGGCCTCACGGCCGCCTGGCGCCAGGGCGACGCGGTGTACGCCGAGGTCGAACTGCCCGAGCAGGCGCACGAGGACGCCGCCCGCTTCGGCATCCACCCCGCCCTCCTCGACGCGGCCCTGCACGGCTCGCTGCTCGATGACGGCCAGGGCGGATCCGACTCCGGTGTGCTCCTGCCCTTCGCCTGGAAGGGCGTGCGCTTCCACGCCGTCGGCGCGACCCGGCTGCGCGTGCGGATCGCCCCCTCCGGTCCGGACGGCATCACCCTCGACGGCGCCGACGCCGACGGTCTCCCCGTCTTCTCCGTCGAATCGCTCGTCTCCCGTCCCGCCGCCCCGGCCGAAGCCCCCGGGCAGGCTCCGGGCGGCGCCCTGTTCGCCGTCGAGCTCCAGCCGCTGCCCGTTCCCGCCGCCGCTCCCGCCCCGCTGACCTGGGGCCTGTGGGAGGCGGACGACCGCACCCGGCCCGCGCCGGACGTACTGGTCCTCGAAGGCCCGGACGCCGACGCGGCCGGGGACACCGCCGCGCAGGTGCACGCGGCCACGGCCCGGGCCCTGGCCCGCGTACAGGAGTGGCTCGCGGACGAGCGGTTCGCCGAATCCCGCCTGCTCGTCGTCACCCGCGGCGCCGTCGCCGCGCCCGGGGAGGGCGTCACGGAGGGCGTCACGGACCTGGCCGGTGCGGCGGTCCGCGGTCTGATGCGCTCGGCCCAGGCCGAGAACCCCGGCCGGATCGTCCTGGCCGACCTCGAACCCGGCTCGGACGGGCTCCCGGTCGACCCCGCCGTCCTGCTGGCCGCCGCCGAGCCCGAGATCGTCGTACGGTCCGGCGCGCTGCACGCCCCGCGCCTGGTCCGCGCCACGGCCGGGGCCACGGCGGAGGAGACGATCCGCTTCGACGCCCCCGGCGCCGTCCTGCTCGCCGGCGGCACCGGCACGCTGGGCCGTCTGGTGGCCCGCCACCTCGTGGCCGAGCACGGCGTACGCGAGCTTCTGCTGGTCAGCCGCCGCGGCCCCGAGGCCCCCGGCGCCGCCGCCCTGCACGCCGAACTGACCGCCCTCGGCGCCGAGGTCACCCTCGCCGCCTGCGACCTCGCCGACCCGGACCGGGCGCGCGAGCTGCTCGCCGCCCACCCGGTCTCCGCGGTGATCCACCTCGCCGGCGTCCTCGGCGACGTCACCATCGGCTCGCTCACCCCCGAGCTGCTGGCGGGGGCGCTGCGCCCCAAGGTCGACGCCGCGTGGAACCTCCACGAGCTGACCCGGGACCGGGACCTGTCCGCCTTCGTGCTGTTCTCCTCGGTCGCCGGCGTCCTCGGCAACCCGGGCCAGGGCAACTACGCCGCGGGCAACGCCTTCCTCGACGCCCTCGCCGCCCACCGCCGGGCCCAGGGGCTGCCCGGCCAGTCGCTCGCGTGGGGCCTGTGGGTCACCGAGGGCGACGGCGGTTCCGTCAGCGGCGACGGCATGGCGGAGGAGCTCAACAGCACCGACCTCCAGCGCATGCGCCGCTCCGGCATCGGAGCGCTGTCCGCCGCCGACGGCCTCGCCCTGTTCGAAGCCGCCACCACCTCGGCCGACGCCGTCCTGTTGCCGCTCGCCCTGGACCTCGCCGCGCTGCGCGCGGCCGACGACCTGCCCGCGCAGTTCTCCGCCCTGGTCCGCCGGCGCGCCCGCGCCGCGGCCCGTACCGGCGCGACCCGCAGCGCCACCCGCGGCCAGGAGCTCGCCGCGCTGCCGGAGAAGGAGCGCCGGCGCGCCCTGCTGGACCTCGTACGCGGCCAGGTGGCCTCGATCCTGGGGCACTCCACCACGGCCGAGGTCGGACCCGAGCGCGCTTTCAACGAGCTGGGCTTCGACTCGCTCACCGCACTGGAACTGCGCAACCAGCTCACCACCGCGACCGGGCTGCGGCTGACCCCGACGCTCGTCTTCGACCACCCGAACGCCCAGGCGGTCGCCGAGCACCTGGACACCCTCCTCGCCGGATCCGCGGCCACCGCCACGGCCGCGGCCGCCACGGGAGGCACGGCGGCCGATGACGACGACCCGATCGTGATCGTCGGCATGGCCTGCCGCTACCCGGGCGGTGTCCGCTCCCCGGAGGAGCTGTGGCGCCTCGTCGAGGACGAGGTCGACGCCATCACCGAGTTCCCGGTCAACCGCGGCTGGGACCTCGACGGGCTGTACGACCCCGAGCCGGGCACCCCCGGCAAGGTGTACGTACGCCACGGCGGCTTCCTGCACGACGCCGACGAGTTCGACCCCGCGTTCTTCGGCATGAGCCCCAACGACGCCCTGACCACGGACCCGCAGCACCGGCTGCTGCTGGAGGTCGCCCACGAGGCGCTGGAGCGCGCGGCGATCGACCAGGCCTCGCTGAAGGGCACCTCGACCGGCGTGTTCGCCGGGATCATGTACCACGACTACACGGGCAACAGCGCCGCCGGATCGCTCGGCTCGGGCCGCGTCTCCTACACGTTCGGCCTCGAAGGCCCGTCCGTGACCGTGGACACCGCCTGCTCGTCCTCGCTGGTGGCCCTGCACCTCGCGGCGCAGGCCGTGCGGTCGGGGGAATGCCCGCTCGCGCTGGTCGGCGGCGTGACCGTGATGTCGTCCACGGAGACCTTCGTGGAGTTCTCGCGGCAGCGCGGCCTGTCCAAGGACGGCCGGTGCAAGTCGTTCTCCGCGGCGGCCGACGGCGCCGCCTGGTCCGAGGGCGTCGGAGTCCTCGTGATCGAGCGGCTGTCGGACGCGCGGCGGAGCGGGCACCGGGTGCTCGCCGTGCTGCGCGGCAGCGCCGTCAACCAGGACGGCGCGAGCAACGGCCTGATGGCACCGAACGGCCCCTCCCAGCAGCGGGTCATCCGCCAGGCCCTGGCCAACGCGGGCCTGTCGACCGCCGATGTCGACCTCGTGGAGGCGCACGGTACGGGCACCACCCTGGGCGACCCGATCGAGGCCCAGGCGCTGCTCGCGACGTACGGGCAGGGCCGCGGCGACGCGGAGCCGCTGTGGCTGGGGTCCATCAAGTCGAACATCGGGCACACGCAGGCCGCCGCCGGCGTCGCCGGGGTCATCAAGGTGGTGCAGGCGCTGCAGACCGGCATCATGCCGAAGTCCCTGCACCTGGACGCGCCGTCGGCCCAGGTCGACTGGGAGGCGGGCGCGGTCCGGCTGCTCGACGAGCCCCGCAAGTGGCCCGCCTCGGACCGCCCGCGCCGCGCCGGCGTCTCCTCCTTCGGCATCAGCGGCACGAACGCCCACGTCATCCTGGAGGCGCCGGACCTCCCGGCCCCCGCGGCCGCGCCGGGCGCTCCGGCTCCCGCCGATGCCGCAGGCGCCGCCGATGCCGCAGGCGCGGTCGGCGCCGCCGGAGCCGATGCGGCCGCCCCGGCGCGCGTCGTGCCGTGGCTGCTGTCCGCCCGTGACGCGGAGGGGCTCGTACGGCAGGCCGGGCGGCTGCAGAGCCACCTCGACACCCTGCCCGCCGCCGAGCCGCGAGACGTCGGGTTCTCCCTGGCGACCACCCGGGCGCCCATGGAGCACCGGGCCGCGCTGATCGCGACCGACCCCGCGCAGGCCCGCCAGGCGCTGGCCGCGCTCGCGTCCGGGGCGCCGGCCGCGGCGCCCGCCGTACGGGCCGTCACCGGAGGTCTCACCGCCTTCCTGTTCTCCGGGCAGGGCGCCCAGCGCGCCGGCATGGGGCGTGAACTGCACGCCGCCTTCCCGGTGTTCGCCGAGGCCTTCGACGCCGCCGTCGCGGAGCTCGACCGGCACCTGGACCGGCCACTGCGCGAGGTCGTCTGGGGCGAGGACGCGGGCGAGCTCAGCCGCACCCTCTACACCCAGACCGGCCTGTTCGCCTTCGAGACCGCCCTGTTCCGGCTGCTGGAGTCCTGGGGCGTCCGGCCGGACTTCCTCACCGGTCACTCCATCGGCGAACTCGTCGCCGCCCACGTCAGCGGCGTCCTGTCCCTGGCCGACGCGGCCAGGCTGGTCGCCGCCCGCGGCC
This sequence comes from Streptomyces sp. WM6372, assembly GCF_001279655.1. Classification (NCBI taxonomy): domain Bacteria; kingdom Bacillati; phylum Actinomycetota; class Actinomycetes; order Kitasatosporales; family Streptomycetaceae; genus Streptomyces; species Streptomyces sp. WM6372. Next base: position 6,009 of record NZ_LGDB01000246.1, read on the forward strand.
GGCTGATGCAGGCGCTGCCGGCCGGCGGGGCCATGGCGGCCGTCCAGGCCTCCGAGGAGGAGGTGCTGCCGCTGCTCACCGACGCCGTCAGCATCGGCGCGGTCAACGGGCCGCGGTCCGTGGTCGTGTCCGGCGCCGAGGAGGAAGTGCTCGCGATCCAGGAGCACTTCACGGCCCAGGGGCGCAAGACCTCCCGGCTGCGCGTCTCCCACGCCTTCCACTCCCCGCTGATGGAGCCGATGCTCGCCGAGTTCGGCGCCGTCGCGGCCGGGCTCTCCCCGGCCGAGCCCCGGATCCCGCTGGTCTCGAACGTGACCGGCCGGATCATGACCGCCGAGGAGATCGCCGACCCGCAGTACTGGGTCCGGCACGTGCGCCGGGCCGTCCGCTTCTCCGACGGGGTACGCGCCCTCGCCGAGGCCGGAGCCACCGCCTTCGTCGAGGTCGGTCCCGACGCCGTCCTCGCGGGCCTCGGCCCCGCCTGCCTCACCGACACCGACACCGACACCGGAACGGACACCGGCTCCGGCTCCGGCACCGGCACCACCCCGGTGTTCCTGGCGCTGTCGCGGCGCGAACGCGACGAGGAGCACACCCTCGTGGCCGCCCTCGCACAGGCCCACACCCACGGCGTCGACGTCGACTGGAACGCCTTCTTCGCCGGCAGCGGCGCCCAGCGCATCGAACTGCCGACGTACGCCTTCCGCCGCGACCGCTTCTGGGCGCTCGACGAGCGCCGCGGCGGGGACGCCGGCTCGCTCGGCCTCGACGCCGTGGACCACCCGCTGCTCAGCGCGGTCGTCCCCGCCCCCGCCACCGGCGGGGCCACCTTCACCGGCCGCCCGGCCCGCTCCGCCCAGCCCTGGCTGGAGGACCACGACCTGCTCGGTACGGTCGTCCTCCCGGCCACCGGCTTCGTGGAGCTGGCCCTGCGCGCCGGAGCCGAGTTCGGCTGCGACCGGCTGGCCGGCCTGACCCTGCACGCCCCGCTGCCGCTGCCCGAGCAGGGCGGCGCCCCCCTCCACGTGGTGGTGGGCGCGCCCGGTGAGGACTCCCTGCGTCCGGTGAGCGTGTACTCCCGGGCCGGGGACGGCGAGGGCGCCGAGGACACCGCCTGGACCCTGCACGCCGAAGGCACCCTCGCCCAGGGCGCCGCCGCCTCCGCTGCAGCCCCCGCCGACCTGTCGGCCTGGCCGCCCGCGGGCGCCGCGCCCGTGGCGGTGGCTGACGCGTACGAGCGGCTGCTCGCCCGCGGCTACGGGTACGGGCCCGTCTTCCAGGGCCTGCGCGCGGCCTGGCGACGCGGCGGCGAACTGTTCGCCGAGATCGCGCTGCCCGCCGACGCGGGCTCCGGCGAGGCCGCGGCCGACCGGTTCACCGTCCACCCCGCCCTGCTCGACGCGGCCCTGCACCTGGACCGCCTGGACCACCTGGACCGCCTGGACCAGCTCGACACCGGGGCTCCGGCCCCGCTGGCCACCGCCTCCTGGACCGACCTCCAGGTGCACCGGACCGGCGCCGCCGCCCTCCGCGTCCGCATCACCCGGGACGCGCAGGGAACGCTCGCCCTCGAAGCGGCCGACGAGGAGGGCCGTCCCGTCCTGTCGGCGGCCGCGCTCACCCAGCGCACCGTCTCGGCGGCGGAACTGCGCACCGGCGAACAGCCCGGCGCCCTCTACCGGCTGACCTGGAGCCAGGCGCCCGCCGGCGGCTCCGCGCCGCAGGAGGCACCCGTCCTCTTCGAGTGCCCCGTACCCGAAGGGGCCGCCGACGCCGACGCGGCCGCCCGGGCTCGTACGGCGGCCGGGGCGACCCTGGCCCGGCTCGCGCAGTGGCTCGGCGAGGAGCAGGCGTCCGCCGCGCCCCTGGCCGTCGTCACCCGCGGCGCCGTCGCCGTCCGCGAGGACGAGGGCGCCGATCTCGCCCAGGCTCCGGTCTGGGGTCTGGTACGGGCCGCCCAGAGCGAGCACCCCGGCCGGTTCGTGCTGGCCGACCTCGACGACACCGAGGCCTCCCGGCAGGCGCTGCCCGCCGCCCTCGGCGCCGGGCTCACCGAGTTCGCGATCCGGGCCGGCACCGTCCTCGTGCCCGGGCTGGCCAAGGCCGCCGCCCCGCAGGGGGACGCGCCGTCCCTGGCGGCCGGCACGGTCCTGGTCACGGGCGCGGCGTCCGCCGCCGGCGCCGCCGTGGCCCGCCGCCTGGTGACCGAGTACGGCGCCACCCGCCTGCTGCTCGTCGGTACCGAGACGGCCGTGGACCCCGACGCCATCGCCGGCCTCGCGGACCTCGCGGACCTTGCGGACCTCGCGGACCTCGCCGGTCTCGGCGCCGAGACCGTGGTGGCCGACTGCGACCCCGCCGACCGCACCGCCCTCGCCAGGCTGCTGGCCTCCGTACCCGCCGGGCACCCGCTCGTCGCGGTCGTCCACGCCGACCTCCCGGCCGGCGCCGCCCGCATCGACGCGCAGGCCGGGGAAGTACTGGACGCCGCCCTGCGGCGCAGCGCCGACGCGGCCTGGAACCTGCACGAGCTCACCCGCGACGAGCCCCTCGCGGCCTTCCTGCTCCTGTCCTCCTCCGCCGGGCTGATGCACGGCGCCGGACAGGGTGCCCGGGCCGCCGCGGCCGGCTTCCTGACCGCGCTCGCCCGGCACCGCCACACCCTCGGGCTCGTCGCCACCGCCCTCGCCTTCGGGCCGTGGGAGGCCGCCGTCGACCCCGTCGAACTCGCGGACCAGCAGGACCTGCTGGCCTCGCTCGGAGTGCCCGCCCTGGGCGCCGAGCGCGGACTGGCCCTGCTCGACGAGGCGCTGCGCACCGCCGGGGCGGACCTGACCGCCCTCGACGTGGACCGCGGCACCCTCCGCGCGGCCACCGGCCGGGTACCGGCCGTCCTGGCCGGCTTCGTACGCACCCCGGCCGGCCGCTCGGGCCGCGGTGGCGCCGACGAGGCCGACCAGCTGCGGCGCCGGCTGACCGGCCTGGACGCGGAGGAGCGGGAGCGGCTGCTCCTGGAGCTGGTGCGCTCGCACGTGGCCGGACTGCTCGGCCACGCCTCGGCCGACGCCGTAGCCGCCGACCAGTCCTTCCAGGAACTCGGCTTCGACTCGCTGGCCGTGGTCGAACTGCGCAGCCGCCTCGGCACGGCCACCGCGCTGGCCCTCCCGGCGAGCCTCGCGTTCGACTTCCCGACCTCGCGGGCCGTCGCCGGCTACCTGGCCGCCGCCGTGCAGCCCGAGGACGACGACGGGACGCGGGCGGTCGCCGAGGTGCTGGACCAGCTGGACACGGCCCTCGCGGCCGTCGCCCGGGGCGCCGCCGACCCCGCCCGGATCACCGCACGGCTCGAAGCGGTACTGCGCCGCTGGCAGGACACCCGCACCACCGAACCGACCGACCCGGAGCAGGACTTCGAGGCGGTCACCGACGACGAACTGTTCGAGGCACTGGACCGGGAGCTCGGGCTCTGACCCGCCGCGACAACGGACAACGACCCCGACCGCCGCGATCCACAGTTGGCTTCAGATTGGTTGACTTCAGATGCCTGACCAGGACAAACTCCGCGACTATCTCAAGCGCGCCACCGCCGACCTGCAGAGCGCCAAGAGGCGCCTGCGCGAGGCCGAGGCCCGCGAGCACGAGCCGATCGCGATCGTCGGGATGAGCTGCCGCTACCCCGGCGGGATCGGTTCCCCCGAGGACCTGTGGGACCTGGTGGCCTCCGGCGGAGACGGGATCACCGGCTTCCCCCTCAACCGGGGCTGGGACGTCGACGGGCTGTACGACCCGGAGCCGGGCACGCCCGGCAAGTCGTACGCCCGCGAAGGCGGGTTCCTGCACGACGCCGACCGGTTCGACGCCGACTTCTTCAAGATCAGCCCCAAGGAGGCGCGGGAGACCGACCCCCAGCAGCGCCTGCTGCTGGAGACCTCCTGGGAGGCGCTGGAGCGCGCCACCATCGACCCGCACTCGCTGCGCGGCAGCCGCACCGGCGTGTACGCGGGCGTCGTCTACCACGACTACCCCTCCGACGGCGGGATCGGCGGCCTCGGCTCCATCGCCTCCGGCCGGATCTCCTACACCCTCGGCCTGGAGGGGCCCGCGGTCACCGTGGACACGGCCTGCTCCTCCTCGCTGGTCGCCCTGCACTGGGCGGTCAAGGCCCTGCGCGCCGGCGAATGCGGCCTGGCGCTGGCCGGCGGTGTGACCGTGATGGCGACGCCGACCTCCTTCGTCGGCTTCAGCCAGGAGCGCGGACTCGCCCCCAACGGCCGCTGCAAGTCCTTCGCCGCGGCCGCCGACGGCACCGGCTGGGGCGAGGGCGCCGGCATGCTCGTCGTCGAACGGCTCTCCGACGCCCGCAGGAACGGCCACCCGGTGCTCGCCGTCATCCGCGGCAGCGCCATCAACCAGGACGGCGCCTCCAACGGCATCACCGCCCCCAACGGCCCTTCCCAGCAGCGGCTGATCGAGCAGACGCTGGCCGGCGCGCAGCTCACCGCCGACCAGGTCGACGCGGTCGAGGCGCACGGTACGGGCACCACACTCGGCGACCCGATCGAGGCGCAGGCGCTGCTCGCCACGTACGGCAAGGGCCGCCCCGCGGACCGGCCGCTGTGGCTGGGCTCCATCAAGTCGAACATCGGGCACGCGCAGGCCGCGGCCGGGGTCGGCGGCATCATCAAGATGGTCGAGGCGATCCGCCGCGGCGTCCTGCCCCAGACCCTGCACGTCGACGAGCCGAGCCCCAAGGTGGACTGGTCGGCGGGCAACATCCGGCTGCTCACCGAAGCCGTCGCCTGGCCCGAGACCGGGGAGCCGCGGCGCGCCGCCGTCTCCGCGTTCGGCCTCAGCGGCACCAACGCGCACGTCATCATCGAGGCCGCGCCCGCCGAGGAGGCCGCGGACGCCGAAGCCGCCGCTCCGGACGCCGCCGCACCCGACGCCGCCGCACCCGACGCCGCCGACGCCCCCGCGCTGCTCCCGCTGTCGGCGAAGACCGCCGACGCGCTGCGCGCCCAGGCCGCCAACCTGCTGGACCACCTGGCCTCCCTCGACGCCGCCGGGGACGAGGCGCCCGTACGCGACCTCGGCCACTCGCTGGCCACCACCCGCGCCGCACTGGAGCACCGCGCCGTCCTCCTCGCCGCCGACCGCGAGGAGCTCGTACGGGGACTCACGGTCCTCGCCGAGGGCGACGTCCCGGGCGACGCGGCCCGCGCCGTCGCCGAACCCGACGTCCGCACCGCCTTCCTCTTCTCCGGGCAGGGCGCCCAGCGCCTGGGCATGGGCCGCGAACTGCACGCCGCCTTCCCCGTCTTCGCCGAGGCCCTCGACGCGGCGGCCGCCGCCCTCGACGCGCACCTCGACACCCCGCTGAAGGACGTGATGTGGGGTAGCGACGAGGAGGCGCTGAACCGCACCGCCTACGCCCAGCCCGCGCTCTTCGCCGTCGAGACCGCCCTGTTCCGGCTCGTCCGCTCCTGGGGCCTGCGCCCCGACGTGCTGGCCGGCCACTCCATCGGCGAGATCGCCGCGGCCCACGCCGCCGGCGTCCTCGACCTCGCCGACGCCGCCCGCCTCGTCACCGCGCGCGGCCGCCTGATGCAGGCCCTGCCCGCGGGCGGTGCGATGGCCGCGATCCAGGCCACCGAGGAGGAGGTACGCTCCCACCTCACCGACGGCGTCGGCATCGCCGCGATCAACGGCCCCCGCTCGGTGGTGGTCTCCGGCGAGCGGGACACCGTCCGCGCCATCGCCGCCCACTTCGGGCAGGAGGGCCGCAAGACCAAGGAACTGCGGGTCTCGCACGCCTTCCACTCCCCGCTCATGGACCCGATGCTGGAGGAGTTCCGCGCCGTCGCCCAGAGCGTGACCTGGAACGAGGCCCGGATCCCCGTCGTGTCGAACCTGACCGGCCGCCCGGCCGGGGACGGCGAGCTGCAGAGCGCCGACTACTGGGTCCGCCACGTCCGCGAGGCCGTCCGCTTCTCCGACGCCCTGCGCGCGATCGAGGCCGACGGCGTCCGCGTCCTGATCGAACTGGGCCCGGACGCCGCGCTCACCCCGATGGCCGCCGACTCGCTCACGGACGGGGCCACAGCCGTCGTCGCGCCCGCCCTGCGCCGCGGCCGCGACGAGGAGCGCACGCTCCTGGCCGCCGTCGCCCAGGCGTTCGCCCGCGGGGCGGCCCTGGACTGGCCGGCCCTGTCCGCCGCCCGCCCGGCCCGGCGCCCGGCCCGCCGGCTGGCGCTGCCCACGTACGCCTTCCAGCACCGCAGCTTCTGGGCCGACACCGTCCCGGCCACCCCCGGCCTGCTCACCGCCGGGCAGGGCGCCGCCGGCGGCGCGGCCGACCCGGCCGACGCCGCCTTCTGGGACTCCGTCGAGCACGCCGACGTCGACACCCTCGCCGACCGGCTGGAGATCGCCGCCGAGCCGCTGCACGAGGTGCTGCCCGCCCTCTCGAAGTGGCGCCGCCGCCACCACGACGCGCACACCCTCGACTCCTGGCGCTACCGCGTCGTCTGGCAGCCCGCACCCGACGCCCTGCCCGCCCCGGCCCTGACCGGCACCTGGCTCGTCGCCGTGACCCCCGAGACCGCCGCCGACCCGCGGGTCGCGGCCGTGCTCGCGGCCCTCGCCGACAGCGGCGCCGCCCCCGAGACCGTCGAGGTCGACGGGGAGGACCGCGCCGCGCTCGCCGAGGCGCTCCGTACGCGGACCGCCGCCGGGGTGCTCTCGCTGCTCTCCCTCGACGAGCGGACCCACCCCGGACACCCCGGCCTCTCCCGGGGCCTGGCCGCCACCATCACCCTGGTGCAGGCGCACGGAGACGCCGGCCTCAGCGCCCCGCTCTGGCTCGCCACCGCCGAGGCGGCCGCGGTCGCCGGCTCCCACGAGGTCGCGGCCGTCGCCCAGACCCCCCTGTGGGGCTTGGCCGGCGCCCTCGCCCTCGACCTCCCGCAGACCTGGGGCGGCATCGTCGACCTGCCCGCCGTCGTGGACGCCGCCGCGGCCCGGCAGCTGTGCTCCTTGCTCACCGGCGCCTCCGGCGAGGACGCCGCCGCGATCCGGCCGCAGGGCGTCTTCGTACGCCGCCTCGTCCGGGCCCCCCTCGCCGGCCAGGAGCCCCGCCGCACCTGGCAGCCCCGCGGCACCGTCCTCATCACGGGCGGCACCGGCGGCCTCGGCGCCCACGTGGCCCGTACGTTCGCCGCGGAGGGCGCCGAACACCTGCTGCTCACCAGCCGCCGGGGCCGTGCCGCCGCCGGCATGGACGAGCTCGAAGCGGAACTGACCGCCCTCGGCGCCCGCGTGAGCATCGAGGCCTGCGACGTCACCGACCGCGCCTCCCTGGCCCGCGTCCTGGATTCCGTACCCGAAGACATGCCGCTGACCGCCGTCGTCCACGCGGCCGGGGCGATGCAGCGCATCGCCCCGCTCTCCGACCTCTCCCTGGAGGAGTTCGCCGAGGTCGGCCACGCCAAGGTCGCCGGAGCCGTCCTCCTCGACGAACTGCTCGCCGACCACGCACTGGACGCCTTCGTCCTCTTCTCCTCCGGCGCGGCCGTGTGGGGCAGCGCCGGCCAGAGCGCCTACGCCGCCGCCAACGCCCACCTCGACGGCCTCGCCCACCGCCGCCGCGCCCAGGGCCGTACGGTGACCTCCGTCGCCTGGAGCTCGTGGGACGGCGGCATGGTCGACGCCGAACTGGGCGCCATGATGCGCCGGATCGGCGCCCCCGCCATGCGGCCCTCCATCGCCGTCGGCGCCCTGCGCCAGGTCATCGAGCACGACGAGAGCCACCTGGTGGTCGCCGAGTTCGACTGGGAGCGCTTCGTCCCCACGTACACCCTGGCCCGGCCCCGCCCGCTGCTGAACGCCCTGCCCGAGGTACGGGACATCCTCGCGGGCGCCGCCGACGGCGCGGCGGCGGGCGGCGGATCCGCCCTGGTGGCCTCGCTGGCCGGCAAGCCGGAGGCGGAGCAGACCCGCGCCCTGCTGGACCTGGTCCGCGGCAAGGTCGCGGCCCTGCTCGGCTACGACTCCCCGGCGGAGCTGGAGCCGACCCGCGCCTTCGAGGACCTCGGCTTCGACTCCGTCGCCGCCGTCGAACTGCGGGCCCGCCTGAGCGAGGCGACCGGCGCGAACCTCCCGAGCACGATGGTGTTCGACTACGCGACGCCCGCCGCACTCGCCGCCTTCCTGCGCACCGAGCTGTTCCAGGACGGCGACGGCGGCCCGGCCGACGTGCTCACCGAGCTGGACCGCTTCGAGGAGCTCGCCGCCTCCCTCGACATCGAGCAGATCCGCTCCAGCCGGATCACCTCGCGGCTGCAAGCCCTGGTCGGCAGGCTCACCGACCTCCAGGGAACCGGCGAGTTGGTCCGCGACCAGCTCGAATCCGCCTCGGCGGACGACGTCTTCGCCTTCATCGACAGAGAACTCGGCCTGGCCTGACCGAGCCCCGAGCACGTTGCCGACACATTCATCAAAAGGACTCGGTGAGACCCGACATGGCAAATGACGAGAAGATCCTCGACTACCTGAAGAAAGTCACGGCCGATCTGCACCAGACGCGGCAGCGGCTCCAGGACGTCGAGGCTCAGACGCGGGAGCCGATCGCGATCGTGGCCATGAGCTGCCGCTTCCCCGGCGGGATCACCACGCCGGAAGAGCTGTGGCAGCTGGTGGCCGAGGGCCGCGACGCCGTGGCGGGCATGCCCACCGACCGCGGCTGGGACCTTGAGGCCCTGATGGACCCGAACCCCGACGCCCCCGGGTCGAGCTACGTCCACCAGGGCGGCTTCCTGGAGAACGCCGGCATGTTCGACCCCGGGTTCTTCGGGCTCAGCCCGCTGGAGGCCGAGGGCACCGACCCGCAGCAGCGCCTCACCCTCGAAGTGGCCTGGGAGGCCTTCGAGCGCGCCGGCATCGACCCGGAGACCCTGCGGGGCGGCCAGGTCGGCGTCTACATGGGCTCGGGCATCCAGGACTACGGCGACTACGAGGAGGGCGTCCCGGAGGCCGTCGAGGCGTTCATGGCGACCTCCCGCGCCTCGTCCGTCATCTCCGGCCGCGTCTCCTACACCCTGGGGCTGGAAGGCCCCGCCTTCACTGTCGACACCGCCTGCTCCTCCTCCCTGGTGGCCATCCACCTGGCGGCGCAGGCGCTGCGCCAGAACGAGTGCAAGCTCGCCCTGGCCGGCGGTGTGATGATCATGTCGACCGCGTCCCCGTTCGTCGCGTTCAGCAAGCAGAAGGGCCTGTCGCCCGACGGCCGCTGCAAGGCGTTCTCCGACGCGGCCGACGGCACCGGCTGGGCCGAGGGCGCCGCCGTCATCCTCCTGGAGCGCCTCTCCGACGCCCGCCGCAACGGACACGAGGTCCTCGCGGTGATCCAGGGCTCCGCGATCAACCAGGACGGCGCCTCGAACGGGCTGACCGCGCCCAACGGCCCCGCCCAGCAGAAGGTGATCCGCCAGGCCCTCGCCAACGCCGAGATCCCCGGCTCCCACGTCGACCTCGTCGAGGCCCACGGCACCGGCACCACCCTCGGCGACCCCATCGAGGCCCAGGCCCTGCTCGCCACGTACGGCCAGGACCACACCGCCCAGCGGCCGCTGCGGCTCGGCTCGTTCAAGTCGAACATCGGCCACGCCCAGGGCGCGGCCGGAGTCGGCGGCGTCATCAAGACCGTCATGGCGATGCGCAACGGCCTGATGCCGCGCACCCTGCACGTCTCCGAGCCGTCCCGCCACGTCGACTGGAACGCCGGACACGTCGAGCTGCTCACCGAGGCGCTGCCCTGGCCGAAGGCCGAGGACCACGCCCGCACCGCCGGCGTCTCCGCGTTCGGCCTGAGCGGCACCAACGCCCACGTCATCCTCCAGGAGGCGCCGGAGCCGGCCGCTCCCGAGGAAGTATCCGAGACCCCCGCGGTCCCGGCCGTCGCCTCCCCGGTCCTGCCGTACGTGGTCTCCGCGCGCGGCGCCCAGGCCCTGCGCGGACAGGCCGCCAAGCTGGCCGCCTTCGTCCGCGACCGGGCCGCCGGCCCGAACGCCGCCGAGGACCCGCGCGACATCGGCCACGCCCTGATCACCCGCCGCACGGCCTTCGACCACCGCGCCGTCGTCCTCGGCGGCGACCGGGACGCCCTGCTGGCCGGGCTCGACACCCTCGCCGACGGCGGCAAGGCCCCGCACCTGGTCCGCGGCACCGCCTCCGGCTCCCCGCAGGTCGCGTTCGTCTTCCCCGGCCAGGGCTCGCAGTGGATCGGCATGGCCGTCGAACTGCTCGACTCCTCACCCGTGTTCGCCGCGCGGATGCGGGCGTGCGCCGAGGCCCTCGCGCAGTTCACCGACTGGGACCTGCTCGACGTCGTCCGCGGTGAGCCGGGCGCCCCCACGTACGACGAGGTCGACGTCGTCCAGCCGGTGCTGTGGGCCGTCATGGTCTCGCTGGCCGAGCTGTGGCGCTCCTTCTGCGTGGAGCCGGCCGCGGTCGTCGGCCACTCCCAGGGCGAGATCGCGGCGGCCACCGTCGCCGGCGCCCTGTCCCTGGAGGACGGCGCCCGCGTCGTCGCCCTCCGCAGCAAGATCATCCGGTCCGGGCTGGCCGGCCGCGGCGGCATGATGTCCGTACGCCTGCCCTCCGCCGAGGTCCGCGAGCTCATCGCCGGCTGGGACGGCCGCCTCCAGCTCGCCGTCGTCAACAGCCCCACCTCGGTCGTCGTCTGCGGCCACCCCGACGACCTCGACGCGCTGTACGCCCGGTTGGAGGCGGACGGGGTCCAGGCCCGCAAGATCCCCGTGGACTACGCCTCGCACTCCGTCTTCGTCGAGGAGATCCGCGACGAGGTCCGCGAAGCACTCGCCGGCCTGACCCCCCGCTCCGCCGACGTCTCCTTCTACTCCACCGTCGTCGGCGCCCCCGTCGACACCGCCACCCTCGACGCCGACTACTGGTACCGCAACCTGCGCCAGACCGTCCTCTTCGAGGAGACCACCCGCGCCCTCCTCGACGACGGCTTCACCGTCTTCGTCGAGGCCAGCCCCCACCCCGGCCTCCTCGTCGGCCTCGCCGAGACCGTCTCCGCCGTCGGCGTCAGCGCCGCGCCCGTCGGCTCGCTGCGCCGCGGCGAAGGCGGCATCGAGCGGTTCGCCACCTCGCTGGCCGAGGCCTGGGTGGCGGGCGCGCCCGTCGACTGGAGCCTCTTCCACGGCGCCGCCCCCGCCCGCCCCGTCGACCTGCCGACGTACGCCTTCCAGCGCGAGCACTACTGGGCGCCGGCCCCCGCCGCCGCGGGCGACGTCGAGGCCGCCGGCCTCGACCCGGCCGGCCACCCGCTGCTCGGCGCCGTCGTCACCGCGCCCGACAGCGAAGGCCTCACGCTGACCGGCCGCCTCTCCACCGCCACCCACGGCTGGCTCGCCGACCACCGGGTCGGCGACCAGGTCTTCTTCCCCGGCACCGGCTTCGTCGAACTGGCCGTCCTGGCCGGCGACCGGGCCGGCTGCACCACCGTCGAGGAACTGACCCTGGAGGCCCCGCTGGTGCTGCCCGCGCGCGGCGGAGTCGCCGTACGGGTCACCGTCGACGCCCCCGACCCGGCCGGCCGCCGGGCCGTGACCGTCCACTCGCGCGGCGAGGACACCGGCCCGTCCTGGACCCGGCACGCGGTCGGCACCCTCGGCACCGCCGCCGCCCCCGCCCGCCCCTTCGACACCACCGCGTGGCCGCCCGCCGGAGCCGAGCCCGTCGACCTCGACGGGTTCTACGAGAACGTCGCCGCGGAGGGCCTGAACTACGGGCCCGTGTTCCGGGGCCTGGCCGCCGCCTGGCGCCTGGGCGAGGACGTGTACGCCGAGGCCGCCCTGCCCGACGGCAGCGACGGCTCCGCGTACGGACTGCACCCGGCGCTGCTCGACGCGGCCCTGCACACCGTCGCACTGACCGGCGTCACCGGAGACCAGGCGGCCCTGCCGTTCGCCTGGTCCGGGGTCACCCTCGTGGCCGAGGGCGCCGCCGCCGTCCGCGTCCGGGTCAGCGCGCTCGGCGACGGAGAGGTCGCCGTCGACCTCGCCGACTCCGCCGGGCAGCCCGTCGCCTCGGTGGACTCCCTCGTCCTGCGGCCGCTCACCGACGACCGGCTCGCCCAGGACCGCTCCCTCACCCGCGACGCCCTGTTCCGCATCGACTGGCAGGCCCTCCCGGCGGCCGCCGCCGAGGCCTCGCTCACCACGTGGGAGGCCGCCCGGTCCGACGACGGCGAACCCGCCGACGTGGTCCTGTGGGACGCCCCCGCCGGCACCGGCGCCGAAGCCGCCCGCACCGCCGCGCACGCCGTCCTCGCCGTCACCCAGGAGTGGCTCGCCGACGAGCGGTACGCCGGATCGGTCCTCGTCGTCCGCACCCGCGGCGCCGTCGCCGCCCGCACCGGCGAGGACGTCACCGACCTGGCCGGCGCCACCGTATGGGGCCTGGTCAAGTCGGCCCAGTCCGAGAACCCCGGCCGCATCGTCCTCGCCGACGCGGCCACCGAGGCCGACGTCCTCACCGCGTACGCCGCCGGCGAGTCCCAGATCGCCGTTCGCGACGCGGTCGCCCACGCCCCGCGCCTGGTCCGCTCCGCCACCGGCGACGACAACGAAGCGCCCGCGTTCGCCGCGGACGGCACCGTCCTGCTCACCGGTGGCACCGGCATGCTGGGCCGGCTCTTCGCCCGGCACCTGATCACCGAGCACGGCGTCGGCCGCCTGCTGCTGACGAGCCGCCGCGGCCCCGAGGCCGACGGCGCCGCCGAACTCGCCGCCGAGCTCACCGAACTGGGCGCGCACGTGGAGATCGCCGCCTGCGACGCCGCCGACCGGGAGGCCCTCGCCGCCCTCCTGGCCTCCGTACCGGCCGAACACCCCCTCACCGGGGTCGTCCACCTCGCCGGCGTCCTCGACGACGGCATCCTCGGCTCGCTCACCCCCGAGCGCGTCGACGCCGTCCTGCGCCCCAAGGTCGACGCGGCACTCAACCTGCACGAGCTCACCGCCGGCGCCGACCTCGCGGCCTTCGTCCTCTTCTCCTCCGTCGCCGGAATCTTCGGCAACCCCGGCCAGGCCAACTACGCGGCCGCCAACGCCTTCCTGGACGGCCTCGCCGCCCACCGCCGGGCCCACGGCCTGCCCGCCCAGTCCCTCGCCTGGGGCTTCTGGGGCGAGGCCAGCGGCATGACCGGCGCCCTCACCGACGCCGAGCGCTCCCGCATCTCGCAGGGTGGCGTCTACCCGATCTCCTCCGACGAGGGCGTCGCCCTCTTCGACGCCGCCCGGCGCGCGGGCGACGCCACGCTGGTCCCCGTCAAGCTGGACCTCGGCGCGATCCGCGCCCAGGGCGCCGGCGCCCGCGAGGTGTTCCGCTCCCTCGCCCCGGTCACCGCCCGCCGCAAGGCGGGCGGCAAGATCGAGGCCGGCGCCCTCCAGCAGCGGCTGGCCTCCCTCCCCGAGGCCGGACGCGAGGAGGTGCTCGTCGAGCTGGTGCTGCGCCAGGTCGCCGACGTACTGGGCTTCAGCTCCACCCAGGCCATCGAGCCGGAGCGGGCGTTCAAGGAGCTCGGCTTCGACTCCCTGCGCGCCGTCGAGTTCCGCAACGGTCTCGCCGAGGCCACCGGCCTGCGCCTGCCCGCCACCGTCGTCTTCGACTACCCCAACCCCCTGACCCTCGCCCGCCACCTGCTGACCGAGGTGTCCGGACTGCCGGCCGCCGCACAGCCCGCCACCCGCAAGAGCGCGGCCCGGGCCGCCGACGACGACCTCATCGCCATCGTCGGCATGGCCTGCCGCTACCCCGGCGGCATCACCTCGCCCGCCGGCCTGTGGCAGGCCGTCACCGACGGCGTCGACGCGATCTCCGACTTCCCGCAGGACCGCGGCTGGGACCTGGCCCGCATCTACGACCCGACCGGCGCCCGCCCCGACACCAGCTACGTCGCCCAGGGCGGATTCCTCCACGACGCGGGCGACTTCGACCCCGACTTCTTCGGGATCAGCCCGAACGAGGCGCTCATCATGGACCCGCAGCAGCGCCTGCTGCTGGAGGCGTCCTGGGAGGCGTTCGAGGACGCGGGCATCGACCCGCGCACCCTCAAGGGCAGCCGGACCGGCGTCTACTCCGGGATGATGTACCACGACTACGCGCACAACGCGTCCACGGGCGGCATCGCCTCGGGCCGGGTCTCCTACGTCCTCGGCGTCGAAGGCCCGTCCATGACGGTCGACACCGCCTGCTCCTCCTCCCTCGTCTCCCTGCACCTGGCCATCCAGGCGCTGCGCGCCGGCGAGTGCACCCTCGCCCTGGCCGGCGGCGTCACCGTGATGTCCGACCCCGAGGTCTTCGTCGAGTTCAGCCGCCAGAAGGGCATGGCCAGGGACGGCCGCTGCAAGTCCTTCGCGGGCGCCGCCGACGGAGCCGCCTGGTCGGAGGGCGTCGGCGTCCTCGTCGTCGAGCGGCTCTCGGACGCCCGCGCCAACGGCCACCGGGTCCTGGCCGTCGTACGCGGCTCCGCCGTCAACCAGGACGGCGCGTCCAACGGGCTCACCGCCCCCAACGGCCCCTCGCAGCAGCGGGTCATCCGCACCGCCCTGGAGAGCGCCGGACTGACCACGGCCGACGTCGACGTCGTCGAGGCACACGGCACCGGCACCACCCTCGGCGACCCGATCGAGGCCCAGGCCGTCCTCGCCACCTACGGCCAGGACCGCGACGAGGACGAGCCGCTGTGGCTCGGCTCCCTCAAGTCGAACATCGGCCACGCCCAGGCCGCCGCCGGCGTCGGCGGCGTCATCAAGATGGTGCAGGCCCTGCGCCACGAGCTGATGCCGAAGACCCTGCACGTCGACGAGCCCACCCCGGTCGTCGACTGGGAGGCCGGCAACGTCAAGCTGCTCCAGGAGCCGGTCGCCTGGCCCGCCCGGCCCGGCCGCCCGCGCCGCGCCGGCATCTCCTCCTTCGGCCTCAGCGGCACCAACGCCCACGTCATCCTCGAAGAGGCACCCGCCGCCACCGCCGCGGCCCCGGCCGGCGAGCACCGCGAACTGCCCCTCGTCCCGGTCGTGCTGTCGGCCCGCAGCCCGCAGGCCCTCACCGAGCAGGCCGAGCGCCTGCACGCCCACGTCACCGAGGACGCGGAACTCTCGCTGACCGACCTGGCCTACTCGGCGGCCACCTCCCGCACCCCGCACGAGCACCGCGCCGCGGTGGTCGCCGGGAGCCGCGAGGAACTGCTGGCCGGACTGTCCGCGCTGGCCGACGGCGCGCCCGCCTCCGCCCTCGCCGGCGCCGGCGTGGTCCGGGGCGCCGTACGGGACGGCAAGCCGGCCTTCCTGTTCACCGGCCAGGGCGCGCAGCGCCCGGGCATGGGCCGTGAACTGCACGCCGCCTTCCCGGTGTTCGCCCGCGCCCTCGACGAGGTGGTCGCCGCGCTCGACACCTACCTCGACACCCCGCTGTACGAGGTGATGTGGGGCGGGTCCGCCGAGGACGAGGCGCTCCTGAACAGCACCGCCTACACCCAGCCCGCGCTCTTCGCCATCGAGACCGCACTGTTCCGGCTCGTCGAGTCCTGGGGCGTCCGCCCGGCCTTCCTGGCCGGCCACTCCATCGGCGAGATCACCGCGGCCCACGCGGCCGGGGTCCTCTCCCTGGAGGACGCGGCCCGCCTCGTCGCCGCCCGCGGCCGCCTGATGCAGGCCCTGCCCGAGGGCGGCGCCATGGCCGCCATCGAGGCCGCGGAGGAGGAGGTCCTGCCGCACCTGGGCGACACGGTCGGGATCGCCGCGATCAACAGCCCGCGCTCGATCGTGGTCTCCGGGGAGGAGGAAGCAGTCGACGCGATCACCGCCGTCTTCACCGGGCTCGGCCGCAAGACCACCCGTCTCCGCGTCTCGCACGCCTTCCACTCGCCGCTCATGGACCCGGTCCTCGCCGAGTTCCACCTGGTCGCCGAGAACGTGACGTACCACCAGCCGAAGATCCCGGTGGTCTCCGGCGTCCACGGCGCGATCAGCGAGGACTGGGGCACCCCGGACTACTGGACCCGCCACCTGCGCGAAGCCGTCCGCTTCTCCGACACCGTCCGCCACCTGCACGGCCAGGGCGTCACCCGCTTCATCGAGCTGGGCCCCGACGCCGTCCTGACCGCCCTGACCCGTACGACCCTCGACGGCGAGGACCTGGTGATCGAGCCGGTCCTGCGCAAGAACCGCCCCGAAGCGCGCACCCTGCTCACCGCACTGGCCCAGCTGCACGCCTCGGGCACGCGCATCGACTGGCAGGCGTACTACGGCGCCACCGCGGCCCGTCGCGTCGACCTGCCGACGTACGCCTTCCAGCGCCGGCGGTTCTGGATCCAGGGCGGCCAGGGCGGCGGCGACGCCACCTCCCTCGGCCTCTCGACCGTCGACCACCCGCTGCTCGGCGCGGTGATCTCCGCGCCCGAGACGGACGGGATCGTGCTCACGGGCCGCCTCGCCCTCTCCGCCCAGCCCTGGCTGGCCGACCACAAGGTCGGCGAGACCGTGCTCTTCCCCGGCACCGGATTCATCGAGCTGGCCGTCCAGGCGGGCGACCGGATCGGTTGCCCCGCCGTGGACGAACTCACGCTGGAGGCACCGCTGGTGCTCCCGCACCACGGCGGAGTCGCGGTACGGGTCTCCGTCGGCGCCCCCGACGAGGCGGGCCGGCGCCCGGTGACCTTCTTCTCGCGCGGCGAGGACGAGGACCTGCCGTGGGTCCGGCACGCGGTGGGCACGCTCGGCGCGGCCGCCGCCGAGCCCGTACGTCCCTTCGACGCGACGGCCTGGCCGCCCGCCGGCGCCGAGCCGGTCGACCTCGACGGGTTCTACGCCGACGTGGCCGAGGCGGGCCTGGCCTACGGGCCCGTGTTCCAGGGCATGCGGGCCGCCTGGCGCTCCGGCGACGACGTGTACGCCGAGGTCGCCCTGCCCGACGGCGTGGAACCGGACGGCTACGGACTCCACCCCGCGCTGCTCGACGCGGCACTGCACCCGGTCGCCCTCTCCGGCGTGACCGGGGGAGAGGCCGCCCTGCCGTTCGCACTCTCCGGCGTCTCGCTCGCCGCGGAGGGAGCCGCCGCCCTGCGCGTACGGGTCTCCGCCCGCGGCGAGGGCTCGGTCGCGGTCGACCTCGCGGACGCCTCCGGGGTCCCCGTGGCCTCGCTCGCCTCGCTGATGCTGCGCCCGCTGGCCACCGGCCAGCCGGCCGCCGAGGGCCGCTCGGTGGTCCGGGACGCACTGTTCCGCATCGACTGGCAGCAGCAGCCGCAGCCGCAGGCCGCGGCTGCCGACGGCCGGTCCGTGGCCTCGTGGCAGTCGCTCGGCGACGGCCCGCTCGCGGATACCGTCGTCTGGGACGCCCCCGCCGGTGTGGGCGCCGACGCCGTGCACACCGCCGTCGGCCAGGCCCTGGAAGTCCTCCAGCAGTGGCTGGCCGACGAGGCCTTCGAGGGCTCGACGCTCGTCGTCCGGACCCGCGGTGCGGTCGCGGTGGCGGACGAGGAGGTGAGCGACCTCGCCGGCGCCGCCGTCTGGGGCCTGGTGAAGACCGCCCAGTCGGAGAACCCCGGCCGCGTCGTCCTCCTCGACACGGACGCGACCGACGCCGCGGACTTCGCGGACGCCGCCCTCGCGGTGGCCTCCGGCGAACCGCAGGCCGCGCTGCGGTCCGCGGCCGTCCACGCCCCGCGCCTCGTACGGGCGGCGGCGCAGGCCCCCACCGCCGGGCCCGCGGAGTTCGCCGCCGACGGCACGGTGCTGATCACCGGCGGTACGGGCATGCTGGGCCGCCTGTTCGCCCGGCACCTGATCGCCGAGCGCGGTGTGCGCCGCCTCCTGCTGACGAGCCGTCGCGGCCCGGCGGCCGAGGGTGCGGCCGAACTCGTCGCGGAACTCGCGTCGCTCGGCGCCGAGGTGGAGATCGCCGCGTGCGACACCTCCGACCGCGACGCCCTCGCCGCGCTCCTCGCGGCCGTCCCGGCCGCCCACCCGCTCACGGGCGTCATCCACATGGCCGGCGTCCT
Source organism: Streptomyces sp. WM6372 (assembly GCF_001279655.1). Taxonomy (NCBI): domain Bacteria; kingdom Bacillati; phylum Actinomycetota; class Actinomycetes; order Kitasatosporales; family Streptomycetaceae; genus Streptomyces; species Streptomyces sp. WM6372. The sequence continues at coordinate 24,100 of NZ_LGDB01000246.1, forward strand.
GGACGACGGCGTCCTCGCCTCGCTGACGCCCGAGCGGGTGACCGCGGTCCTGCGGCCCAAGGTCGATGCCGCCCTGCACCTGCACGAGCTGACCGCGGGCCTGGACCTGGCCGCGTTCATCCTCTTCTCCTCGGTCGCCGGCGTCCTCGGCAACCCGGGCCAGGCCAACTACGCGGCCGCCAACGCCTTCCTCGACGCCCTCGCGACGTACCGGCAGGCCCAGGGCCTGCCCGCCCAGGCCCTCGCCTGGGGACCGTGGGCGGCCGAGGAGGCCGGCGCGGGCATGGCCGGCGAGCTGGCCGCCGCCGACAGCGGCCGCATGAGCCGGATCGGCATCGAGACGCTGTCGGGCGGTGCGGGCACCGAGGTGTTCGACGCGGCCCGGGCGCTCGGCGCACCCGCGCTCGTGACGATCCTGCTGAACACGAAGGCGATGCGGAACGCATCCGACCTCCCGGACCTGTTCCGGAGCCTGGTGCCCGCCCGCTCCCGCCGCCGCGCGGAATCCGGCTCCGCGGTCGACGTGGCGGCGTTCCGCCGCCGCATGGCCGGCCTGTCGGAGGCCGCCCGCACCGACGAGCTCGTCGATCTCGTACGGGCCCACGCGGCCGCGATCCTCGGCCACGCGGGAGCGACGTCCATCGGCAAGAGCCGCGAGTTCAAGGAGCTCGGATTCGATTCGCTGTCCGCCGTCGAATTCCGCAACAGCCTCGCCGAGGCCACCGGACTGCGACTGCCGGCCACGCTCGTCTTCGACTACCCGAACTCCCAGGCCCTCGCCGAGTACTTCGCCGAGGAGCTCCGACCGAAGGACGGCGGTGACGGGACCGGCGACGCGGCCGACCCCGACTCCGACGAGGGCAGGATCCGCCGCCTCCTCCAGACCGTCCCCATGGCCCGCCTGCGCGAACTGGGCCTGGTGGACACGCTCCTCGAACTCGCCGACGGACGAACGCACACCACGGAGTCCAAGGCGGTCGCCGCGGAGGAAGAGGCGATCGACGACATGGACGCCGAGAGTCTGATCAACATGGCGCTCGACGGTCTCGGGCTGGACGACGCGATACAGGGAATGTGAGAAGCCGATGTCCAATTCTGACCAGAAGCTGCTCGACGCACTCCGGGCGTCCATGAAGGAGACCGCCCGGCTGCGGACGCAGAACCGCAACCTGTCGGCCGCCGCGCGCGAGCCGATCGCCATCGTCGCCATGAGCTGCCGCTTCCCGGGCGGGGTCGATTCCCCCGAAAGCCTGTGGCAGCTCGTCGACGAGGGACGCGACGGCGTCTCGGAGTTCCCGGTCAACCGCGGCTGGGACGTCGAGGGCCTGTACGACCCCGAGGGCGAGCGCCCCAACACCACGTACGTCAACAAGGGCGGGTTCCTGCACGACGCGGACCGCTTCGACCCCGCCCTCTTCTCGATCAGCCCCAACGAGGCGCTGATCATGGACCCGCAGCAGCGCCTGCTGCTGGAGGCCTCCTGGGAGGTCTTCGAGCGGGCCGGCATCGACCCGCACACCCTCAAGGGCAGCAGGACCGGCGTCTACTCCGGGATGATGTACCACGACTACGCGTACAACAGCGCGACGGGCTCCATCGCCTCGGGCCGCGTCTCGTACGCCTTCGGCTTCGAGGGCCCGTCCGTGACCCTCGACACGGCCTGCTCCTCCTCCCTCGTCGCCATGCACCTCGCGGCGCAGGCCCTGCGGGCGGGGGAGTGCACCCTCGCCCTGGCCGGCGGCGTCGCCGTCATGTCCACCCCCGAGGTCTTCGTCGAGTTCAGCCGCCAGCGCGGCCTCGCCAAGGACGGCCGCTGCAAGTCCTTCGCCGCAGCCACCGACGGCACCGGCTGGTCGGAGGGCGTCGGCGTGCTCCTGCTGGAGCGCCTCTCCGACGCCCGCCGCAACGGCCACCAGGTCCTGGCCGTCCTGCGCGGCAGCGCCATCAACCAGGACGGCGCCAGCAACGGTCTCACCGCCCCCAACGGCCCCTCGCAGCGCCGCGTGATCCGCAGCGCGCTGGAGAACGCCGGCCTCACGACGGCCGACGTGGACGTCGTGGAGGCCCACGGCACGGGCACCACCCTCGGCGACCCCATCGAGGCGCAGGCGCTGCTCGCCACCTACGGGCAGGACCGCGACGCGGACAAGCCGCTGTGGCTCGGCTCCCTGAAGTCCAACCTCGGCCACACCCAGGCCGCGGCCGGCGTCGCCGGGGTCATCAAAATGGTGCAGGCGATCCAGCACGGCGTCCTGCCCAAGACCCTCCACATCGACGAGCCCACCCCGCACGTCGACTGGACGGCGGGCAACGTCAAGCTGCTCACCGAGCCGGTGGCCTGGCCGGCGGGCGAGCGCCCGCGCCGCGCGGGCATCTCCTCCCGAGACCGAGGCCGGGGCGGAGACCGCGCCGCAGGACGCGGCCCCCGGGTTCGTGCCGGGGCTGATCCCCTGGGCGCTGACCGGCCGTACGGCGCAGGCGCTGCGCGCGCAGGCGGCGCGGCTGGTCGCGTACTTGGAGACCCTGACCGACGACGCGGACCTCGCGGTCACCGGCCGCGCGCTGGCCACCCGGCGCGCCCGGCTGAACGAGCGGGCCGTCGTCCTCGGCGAGAACCGCACAGAGCTGCTGGCCGGTCTGATGGCCCTGGCCGAGGGCGGTACGTCCGCCGGTGTGGTGCAGGGCCAGGTACGGGAGGGCAAGTCGGCCTTCCTCTTCACCGGCCAGGGCGCCCAGCGCCTGGGCATGGGCCGTGAACTGCACGCGGCGTTCCCGGTGTTCGCGCAGGCTCTTGATGCTGTGGTCGGGGCGCTGGACGTGCACTTGGACGTGCCGCTGTACGAGGTGATGTGGGGTGAGGACGAGGCGCTGCTGAACAGCACCGCGTTCACGCAGCCCGCGCTGTTCGCGATCGAGACGGCGCTGTTCCGGCTGGTGGAGTCCTGGGGGGTGCGGCCGGACTTCCTGGCGGGGCACTCCATCGGCGAGATCTCGGCCGCGCACGCGGCCGGGGTGCTGTCGCTTGAGGACGCGGCCCGGCTGGTCACGGCACGCGGCCGTCTGATGCAGGCGCTGCCCTCCGGCGGAGCCATGGCCGCGATCGAAGCCACGGAGGAGGAAGTCCTCCCGTACGTCTCGGATGCCGTGGGCATCGCGGCGATCAACAGCCCTCGCTCGATCGTGGTGTCGGGTGCGGAGGACGCCGTCGAGGCGATCCAGGCGCACTTCACCGAGCAGGGTCGCAAGACGACCCGGCTGCGGGTCTCGCACGCCTTCCACTCGCCGCTCATGGACCCGGCCCTCGCCGAGTTCCGCGCGGTCGCCGAGTCCGTGACGTACCACCCCGCCGTGATCCCGGTGGTCTCGGGAGTACACGGCGAGCTCAGCGAGGACTGGGGGACCCCGGAGTACTGGACCCGCCACCTCCGCGAGGCCGTCCGCTTCGCCGACACCGTCGAGTACCTCCAGGGCCGCGGTGTCGAGACGTACGTGGAGCTCGGCCCGGACGCGATCCTCACCGCCCTGGCGAGCGCGACCATCGGCGACGTCGAGGGCACCGCCTTCATCTCCTCGCTGCGCCGCCGGCGGCCCGAGGCCCGCGAGCTGCTCGCGGCCGTCGGCCGCACCCACAACCAGGGCATCTCCGTCGACTGGGCCGCCTACTTCGGTGCCACCGAGGACCGCTGGGCCGACCTGCCCACGTACGCCTTCCAGCAGCAGCGCTACTGGCTGGAGGCCACGACCGGCGAAGGCGCCGGCCTCGGCGCCGCAGGCCTGGAGACGGTCGGGCACCCGCTGCTGAGCGCCGCGATCGCCTCCGCCGACTCCGGCGAGGTCGTCCTGACCGGGCGGCTCTCGGTCGACAGCCAGCCCTGGCTGGCCGACCACGACGTCCTCGGCAGCATCCTCTTCCCCGGCACCGGCTTCGTCGAGCTCGCCATCCGCGCCGGCGACCAGGTCGGCTGCGACGCGGTCGAGGAACTCACCCTGCACGCCCCGCTGATCCTGCCCGAGCGCGGCGGATCCGGCGTACAGGTCTGGCTCGGCGCCGACGACGGATCCGGGCGCCGTACGGTGAGCATCCACTCGCGCGACGAGAACGCCGCCGAGCCGGTCTGGACGCGGCACGCGGAAGGCACCCTGGTCAGCGGCTCGGGCGCAGCAGCCGCCAGTCTGACCGAGTGGCCGCCGCCCGGTGCCACGCCGACCACGGTGGACGGTGCGTACGCGCTCCTGCTGGAGCGCGGCTACCACTACGGGCCCGTGTTCCAGGGCCTCAAGGCCGCGTGGACGTCCGGCGAATCGCTGTACGCGGAGGTCTCCCTCCCCGAGCACGCGCACGCCGACGCCGCGCGGTACGGCCTGCACCCGGCGCTCCTCGACGCCGCCATGCACGTGGCGCTGATCGACGACGGGTCGAGCACCGACGAGTCGACGGTCCTGCCGTTCTCGTGGAACGACGTCGCCCTGCACGCGGGCGGCGCCGCGGCGCTGCGCGTGTGCATCGCCCCCTCCGGCCCCAACACGGTGACCGTGACCGTGGCCGACGCCGAGGGGCAGCCGGTCCTGACGGTCGGCTCGCTGGTGTCGCGCCCGGTGTCGCAGGAGCAGTTGAGCGCCGGCCGGCCGGATTCGCTGTTCGAGATCGCCTGGCGTCCGCTGGCCGCCGCTTCGGTCCCTTCGGACGCGGCCGCCGAGCAGCACGTGTGGGGTGAGCTGCCGGAGGGCGAGCTGTCGGGTGCGGTGGTCTTCCACGTCCCGGGCGCGGAGGGTTCGCTGCCCGAGGCGGTGCGTTCCGCTACCGCCCGGACGCTGGCGGCCATTCAGGAGTGGCTGGCCGAGGAGCGCTTCGCTGAGACCACGCTGGTCGTCGCGACGCGTGGTGCGGTGGTCGTGGATGCGGCCTCCGATGTCATCGATCTGGCCCAGGCGCCCGTGTGGGGTCTGGTGCGTGCGGCCCAGGCGGAGAACCCGGGCCGTATCCAGCTCACCGATCTCACGGCGGCCACCGACGGAGTTGCCGCCGTCATCGCCTCCGGCGAGCCGGAGAGCGCGGTCCGCGCCGACGGCATCCGCATCCCGCGCCTCGCCCCGGTCACCCCGGCCACCGAGGCCTCCGTG